>NZ_AEXL02000129.1 GCF_000242875.2 Candidatus Nitrosopumilus salarius BD31
TCCTTTCCTTCTAATTTTGAAATTCTCCATTTATCGTCTGTGTTAAGTGAAGTAACAACTAGATTGGATGTGTGAATATATACGTCAAATTTATCTCCTTTAGTTTTTTCCTTCTTTACTCCTTCTACCGCAACACTGCTTTTTTGTGTTGATACTTTGGATACTTTTCCTTCTACCCCTGTAAATTCCCCCCGGAGTATTTTTACTGTGTCGCCTTCAATTACACGTACACTTCTTTTTCCATATTTTTTATGTAGTTCTTTTGATAATGCACTTCCCAACTGTTTACTTCTCGTTTGGAATGTTGCTTGATAAATCAAATTGTTACGCATTTTTGTTGGTTTCATTTTTTATACCACCATTGATGCCAAGTTAGCTACTCTTGGCCATTTTTCTGAAGCTTCTGCTGCTACTGGTCCTTTGATGTCTGTTCCTTTTGTTTCTCCTTCTGGAGTGATAAGTACTGCTGCATTATCTTCAAAACAAACTCTAACGCCATTTAATCTACGAACTGCATATTTTTGTCTAATGATTACTGCACCGTAAACTTGTTTTCTAAGTTCTGCAGGTCCTTTCTTGACTACAACATTACAAAAGTCACCAACTGCTGCAGCTGGTAATCTTGAAACTCTTGTTTTATGTCTTGGAACATTGATTATCTCTAAAATTTTTGCACCTGAATTATCTGCACAGACAATGTTTGCCCCAACTGGGATTGATCTTGTAACGTATGGTCTAAATTCTTCTACTCCTTTACCTGCTTGCTTTGCCATTATGCTTTAACCTCTACTACTACATATGATACTGATTTTGATATTGGTCTGCACTCTGCAGTCAATACATGATCTCCTGATTCAACATCAATGCAACTAGGAACATGTGCGTGAATTGTACTTGTGCCTCTTGCATATCTTTTGAATTTGCTAAAGTAAATTGGTGAATCTTTTTCTAAGGTGATTGTCTGTTTTGCTTTATTTCCAGTTACTTTGCCGTCAAAGAGTTTACCTCTTATTGACAAGCCCCCGTGAAATGGACAATGTTTATCGGTACATTCTCTTGTTGGTTCTTTTACTTTTAATCCGATATCCTTAGTCATGACTTTCCTCCAATTCTATCAAACGGTCTTTTTGCAATTTTAGAACCATCCACAACAACATCTTTTCCTTCAATTGAAAATTTCCAATTGTTAGTGTCTTT
>NZ_AEXL02000128.1 GCF_000242875.2 Candidatus Nitrosopumilus salarius BD31
TTTTTCAATCAATCCCACTCGGTAAGGCTTTTTATTAACTCTGATGGATTTATCCAAACATGCCTTGGTAGCTCAGCCTGGTAGAGCGAACGCCTCGTAAGCGTTAGGCCGCGGGTTCAGATCCCGCCCGAGGCTTTGTTTTGTTAATTTTTTAAAATATCTAGAAAATTATTAAGAGATTGATTCGTCAAAGGTTTCAATGTCCGTTTCTAACTCTTTTCCTAAACCTTCCCACCATTGTTTTGTTTGATCTGTCATATACTCCCCTTGTTATTTACGTAAAATTGTCCTTTATAGATCTGTCGGTTGATCAATAACTAATCATTTCATAACATGTTCTAAAAGTATTCTAATCTTCTCGCTTACTTTTCATTTTTCTATATATGATTATCAAAAGTGTACCTCCAGCACATCCCCAAAATAATTCAGATGTGCCATTTCTTATCCCATATGGTTCAAACAAACCAACAAAACCTAGCGACATTATTGCAACAAGGACTAATCCTATAATTTCAAGTATTTTTACCATGATCTTCTGTTGCCATCATGTAATATCAAAAAGATATATGGTTTTGTAAATTAATCAGTTTGTGGATAAATATCTCCTAGTGGTCTTGATCTTTATGGTAGTGACTATTCCTATAGCATTTGTTGAACCTTCTACTGGACAAATCAGAGATCAACCTCTCATTCCATTATTTTATGCTGCTATAGGTGGAATCATTGTAATTTTTGTTTACAGTTCTTACAAAGAACGAAAAGAACGTCAAAAGGCTAATGCTAAAAGAAGATCTAGAAAATAGATTTTAAAGCTCTAATCCAAATGATTCTGCAATACTTGAAAAATTCACATATGAATCCAAATATTGTCTGCCTTTTGGAGTTATTACAAAAGTGTTCTTTCCATCAAATTCGATTTTATTGATTAGACCTGCACCTGTTAAATTCTCTAAAAATTTAGATAATCTTGAATGTGATAAGTTTGCCTTTGTTAGAAGGGATGTTGTTTTAATGCCCTCTTGTCCAGACTGCTGAGTGGCAGTAAGAAGATCTGCAACAATTTGCATACTTGTTCTATAGGAAGTCATACGTTGCTATTCTCAAACTCAGATATAAGGGTATTACCATTAATTCAGATCAGATAAATAAGCTCCAAGTTGATTTTCATCCAATGTCATCCCAGTCATCTATTCCGTGGTTTGATGACTTTGTGGGTGTTGCCTACAGGTACTATGATCTAAGAATGAACGTAGTTCCCCTATTTACCGACAGAAAAGAATCTGCATCTCTTTGGCATGATGTTATTCACTGGTGGGTAGATCCATCAATCAAAATCAGATTTTTAGAAATGTCTGATAAGTACTGGTTTATTCTTGGTGCTGATTCTCAAAAACCTGAAACTAATCTATCTTTTTTCAAAGAATTACCAAAATCTGAAAATTATGAACGATTTAAGAAAGGTCATGGAGGCGAAGCATACCTTCGTTTAGGTGTATATGCAAAAAAAAATCTTGATGATGTAAAAAAAGATGCTCTATGTGATTGTGGACATGAAGCTGAAGATCATGATGAAGGAGATGGCGATGTATGTCTTTTTAACAAATGTAAATGCAAGAAATTTTCTAGTTTTCAAATAAATTTGTTGAAAAAAAAGAAAACTATTACTGACATTAAATTTTTAGGGGAAAAAGATGTAAAAAATGATCCTCTTGTTTGGAATTGCCTTAATGTTAACAAGTATTCAAAATCTAAAGAAGACTAATCCAAATGTTTGTTAACTCTAATATGTTCTCCAGGATAAAACTCGTTTAATTTTTTGGAATAACATTTTCCACAAAGTGTTCCTTCTATCCCCCATTCCTCCATTGCTTTGAAACGCAATTGGATTTTTTCATTGCAAATAACACATTTTTCTTTTAGTCCCAAAGTGCTTTAGCTCTTTTTAATCAATATAAAAAACATTCTGGAATATATCGTGCTTGGAAAAATTATGTTAAATATTACTGGTTTATAGTGAATTTAGGTAGGTAGTCTGACCAATGTAAACCTCCTGCAAGATTTTTACTTGGTTGGACTTCTACCTTCTAAATTAAAATAAACTACTTGCTAGTTTTTTCAGCGCTGCAATCTCATCCTCTTCCTGCCTAATTTTTTTATCAATTACACGAATCATTGAATCATTCCAGACATGTTGAGAGAAGAAATTATGCTTGGTATTTGCCAGTTCAATTTCATCATCTACTACAGTATCTTCAAGAAACTTGGTCACAATCACATCCGTAATTTTTAAAATTCTTGAATTAAGTTTGAAACTACGAAAAATAGGCTCTAATTTTCTTATGTCTCCTTTAAAATCTCCTTTTGATTCAAGGATTTTTTTATGGAGTATTCTAAAATAGACTGCAACAAAAAATAATGTTGCATATCTTTTTGTTTTGTGACCTCCCTGTTTTCCATACTTTAAGGATTTTTTTGCAAATTCTTTAACAAGATATGGATATAGTAAAATTCTATAATCATCTTTTAGATTATCATTGAAAATATCATCATACTTACTTCCTCTTGGGAGAAACTGAGCTGGTGAACTATATGCTTCTGTTGGCCTTTGTTCGATACCTGCAACTAATGATTGTATTGCATCCTTGGCAACAATAACTTTCTTATGATTATCTGGAAGATAATTATTGTATATTGAATCTCCCTCATATTCACATTGTTTAGATTTTGATTTAGTATCAAAAGAACCAGCTTGAATTTCATAAAAGTAACCACAATTTTTCAATTGTGATTTAATTGATTTGTGAAAATCCATTAACGAGACTAGATCTTTTCCTCTTACTGAATTTTGAGAATTTCTATACTTTGTAATGTTGTTTTGTTCCTGTTCGTCATCTGCTTTGATTATTGTCACTGTCATGGAACCATCCATGCTTTTTGTTCTCTTTGAATGATCAAGAATTGAATTTGATGTTTGCGCACCATTGACAATTTGAGGAGCATAAAGATCTATGATATTTTCACCCAATTCTGTAAAATCACTTACTACAATCGTTATTCCGTTATTATAAAAAAAGAATTTTCCTGGATTACTTTGTAGTGTTTCACGCAATCCTTTGTTGACTGTCGTCTTAAACTGCATCCATTGTCTAATGTTTGATTCAAAGACATAATCTCTATTTTTACTTACAAATTCAGTTAGTTCTCTTAGCTTTAAAATCCCTAATATTGTATTTTCATGTTTAAGCATTTTCTCTAACTTGATGGATGATTTTTTCCCAGCTGCTGGTTTTTTTATGCGATCCCACAGTTTTTGAATTATAACCCCCTCATCAATAATCTCGACTAATTCATCCTCATATTCGACTTTTTGGTCTGTAACATAACAGCATTTTATCTTCAGATTTTTTTCTTTAATTTTTGTTACTAGTTGGGCTAATTCTGGTCTCATTTTTGCTACATCTTTTGCAAGTAATCGCTTAGTATCTTCTTTGAATTTTGCAATTGCCTCTAGTGAGTGTGATGTACCATATTTTGATTGAAATAATCTAATCGTATTATCTGAAAAATCTACTGGAAGATAGGCATCGATTCCAAGATCATTTGCCCCATCAACAATTGCATCTGCCGCATCATCCTCTGTAGCCTCAAATACTCTAGTGAGAATCCATTGAAGAAAATTATTACCTTTTTCTACTTCACTTTTAGAATTCTCTGCGTATTCGTGAATACTTCCTCTGACATTTTCTGCAAAACCCTCTAGAGGCGGACTCGAATTTTTTTGTACCAAAAGCGTATGAGAGCCTGGTATGTATTCTAGTAATCCATTTTGATTTTGAGACAATTGATTTTTCTAAGATGTTATATATTTAGAGAATTGGGTAATTATGTAATAACTATGCTTTGGATGTGATATGATTTGCTAAAAAAAATAACTATTTTGGGAATTTCTGTAGTCATAATTCTAGTAATTATATCATATTCTATATCTGATAATCCAACTGAAAAAAATAATGATGAATTACAATTGATTGTAAAAGGTGATGTTGTAATGCCCTCAAAAGTCTCTCGTCCAGGATGCGAAGAAATGGATAGATGTTATGTTCCCTCTATAATTACAACTGAAACTGGTAAACAAGTTACTTGGGTAAATGAGGATTCGGCGTTTCATAGTGTAACTTCCGGTTTTTATGATGCACCATCTGACCTCTTTGATAGCGGTTATCTAGATCCTTCGGAATCCTTTGCCTTTACTTTTACTGAATCAGGTACCTATGATTATTTTTGTACTCTTCATCCTTGGATGAAGGGACAAGTAATAGTAGAATAAGGTACCCGAGGGAGTCGAACCCCCTTGTATAAGCTTTGCAGGCTCACGCATAACCGTTCTGCCAGAGTACCGTTTTAAAAAACACAAAATCAACAATTAAACTCTTTAGATTAGAATTTGTTAAACGGCTTTGAAGCCAATTTTACATCTTCACCTTTTACAGTCTTTCTACCTGCATGAGAAGCCATATCTACTGCACTTTTTGCTACTCCATTTGCAATCTCTTCGATTATCCTTCGTAATTCATCTGCTGACTCATCACTTACTCTCTCAGCTCCGGCCTTCTTCAAAATTCGATACATTGCAGATAATCCCAATTCAGATGATCTCATAAATCCTATTTCATTTTTTTCCGAAAAAAGATAACGAGTGAAAAAATATCACTAAGGAATCGATTTATACAGACTCTTTTAAGAATTGATAAAGAAATGACTTGGTACTATGACTCTCATATACATCTGTCTGATCCTGCATATTCTTCTGATATGAAATTTATCTTAAAGGAAATGGAATATATCAAAATTAAAGCATGTTGTGTATCTATGGATAATGAAAATTCTTTAGAAACCTTAGAACTCTCAAAAAATAGTAATCTAATTTTACCTTTCGTAGGAATTCATCCTGAATGTGCAAATGATAATCTTGAACAAATGATAACTTTGATTGAAAATAATCACACTAGTATTTCCGGAATAGGTGAAATTGGATTAGATCCAACTTATGTACATAATGATGAAGACACTAAAAGACAGATTAATGTATTTGAAACATTATTGTCTGCGGCAGATAAATTTAACAAACCTGTTTCTATTCATTCCAGAAAAAGTCTTAATGATATTTTTGAAATTATGACCTCATATAACACCAAACATGCTTTACTTCATTGGTTTGATGGAAGCAAAAAACAACTCAAAAAAGCTATGGATATGGGATTTTTTGTTTCCTATGGACCAGTATTGGTTTATGCAAATGATAAACAAACACTACTTGCCAATACCGATGAATCAAAAATTTTAGTTGAAACTGATGGACCTGTAAGATTTTCTAGGTGTTTTGAAATGAAATCAGGGCAGATCAGCTTTATCCCAAGTGTTATTTTCTGTGCTTCAAAAATTCTAGGAAAATCATTTGATGAAATGGCTTCATTATTGGAAACAAATTCAAACTCATTTCTTGGAATATAGGTATAAAATACCCCCCTTACTTTAGACGCCTATTGGATAGAATAAAGCGTCTCTCATACGAGGTCTTAGCCGGTCATAAATCTAAATTTGGTGAAGATTTCGCTGATAATAAAAAAGTCCTAAATCAAATCGCAATTGTTCGTTCCAAAGGTCTTAAAAATGAAATTGCTGGTTACATAACAAATTTTCTCAAAAAAGAAATGAGAGAAGAAAAAGCAAAACAAGCAAGAATTGAATCTTCACGAACTGAGGAAATTCAGGCCGAAGAAATAGATGTGGAAATCACAGAGCCTGAGGCATCTGGAGAAATAATAGAAATTGGAGTAGATACAACTGTAGAAGAAACAACTGAAACTACAGAAGAAAAAACTGAATAATAAATTAAATACTATTTTCTAAATCAATTGAATATGATCACTGTAAAACTTGTTGGTGGCGCAAAAAAATCATTCCCAACATCAGAATTACAAATTGAGAAATCTGATATCTCTATTAATGAATTACTTGATTTGTTATTGAAGATAAAATCTGCTGATTCAGCTAAACTTGATACCGAAAATCTTCTAATTGCAATTAATGGTGTTGATTCATCTGCCATGGAAGGAAAATCCACAATTATAAAAAATAATGATCTTGTAAGTATTATCCCCATTATTCATGGTGGCTCATCTAAAAAATTAACCTTTGAGATTGGTAAAAAACAAATTCAGATACTTGAGATCAAAGGTCAAAAATCAATCAATGTCCAATTCCTTGATGATTTAAGGAAAAAATACCCAAACATTATACTTCAAGCAATATCTAGTAATTTTATTCTTAACAAATCACATCTGATCAAAATTATATCATTATCTTTTGAGTATAAAAAAAATAATGCAATGCTTTCAAACAAACTTGAAACTGATATCTTGATGCGGTATGCATTATCTAAACAAATATCTGATGCGATAAAAAATGCTGGAATCAAACCAAACAATAATTTCATTCTACTTGCAATTGGAGATAAAAAAACATTGAATTCATTATATAATGAATTATTACCACTTTCTGTAAGTATATTCTCAAAAAATAATGAACAGTTTTTGAAAAAATACTTTAAGATTACAAAAAATCAACTTGATTCTGTCTATTCAAAGAATCCTTTGGAAGACATATTGGTAGAAAAGGCATCTATTTTACTCTGAAATACTTCGTTTAGTTTTCTCAGTACTTAGAATGTCTGATTTTTTTAATATCGAAATTCCCGTTTTATTTCCTAAAATTTCAATTAAGATAACTTTGTCTGGAAATTCAAGAGAAACCTTATTTTTTATCTTATTTGCCACTTTTGAAATAATCTCTTTACTAGATAATTCCGAATTTCTTTTCCCTATGGATATCCTGTATGTTTCATCCTCTAAAATTTGACCAGACAGATCTTCTACTGTTTTCTCTATTTCTTCAATCTTTGATTCTATGAATTTTTGTATTGGTATTATTCTTAAACAATATCTGATACTCCATGGTTCATCAAGAACCATGTCTCTAATTTTGCTTACAACTTCTACGGGATCAAGTTTTGTTTCGGCAGTCAAAATTCCAGACATATTTGTGATAGAAACTTTGGATTCAGAGTCCCCAAATTCCTCTAAAATATTGATCAATTCATCTTCAGTTTCAGGCTCTAGGTGCCTGGCACAAGTTATGATTAAATTCATAAATCTAAAATCTCCTTTTTACTCAAAGCACCATCACGAATAACTCTGATCTCATCATTCACTATCTCTATTATGGTCGATTCTCCCTTACTTGTAATTGTTCCACCATCTAAAAAAATATCAAAATCGTGGATATTTCTGAAACATTCATCAGAATTTGTTAGTGATACATTTCCTGAAATGTTTGCACTTGTACCGACAATAAAATTACATTTTTTTAATAACTCCAAAGTACATTTATGGTTTGGAACTCTGATTGCAATCTTGTTGTTGTTCAAGTTTAATGATTCTTTTAATTTATCATCTGTAACTTTTAGAATCACTGTTAGCGGTCCTGGCCAAAATTTATCTACAATTTTTCTAGTTAGTTTATCAAAATGAGCAATTCTTTCTGCTATTTCTTTTGAATATGCTAAAACCGGTAATGATTTTGATATGTCTCTAGATTTTACCTTGTAAATTTTTTTCACTGCATTTATGTTGTATGGATTACATCCAATCCCATAAACTGTATCTGTTGGAAATACTGCAATTCCACCTTTATTGATGATTTCAGATACTTTTTCGATCCCTTCTTTATCACAATTTACTTTCAATGTCTGTTATGTTCTTTTTTTGTTTAATTACCATTTACTTTTGAATACGTTTTTACAGTTCATGCTTTAATTTGAAAAGTATGTCCGATTCATCTGACTATGAAGATAACGATTTTGAAGATGATTTTGAAGATGAATTTGAAGATATTCCTGCAGAAGATTAGATACTTAATCCAAAATTATCTGCAAAGTTTGTAAATGTATAATATGCCTGTAAAAATTCCCTCCCAGTTTGGCTAATTTTGTATTTATTTGAACCCTGATAATCTAATTGCTCTAAAAGTCCCTGTGAAACTAAAGTTTTCAAAATTCTTGAAATCCTGGAATGAGAAATGTTTGCTTTTCTAATTAGATAAGTAACTGTTGCACCATCTTCGTCTTGAAGATCATCTCTGGTTGTAGCTAAGATATCTCCTATGATTTTCATATGAGTTCTATATTCTGCCATCTTACTATTGATTATTTTTAGAATTTCTATGATAGGGGATTGATATTTTCCAATATACTAAAAAGATAAAAGAATTTGACAAATCTTTGATTTTTATGAATTTTGAGCCTGTACTAATATTACTCTAGGTCCGCATCAAATTTTATCCTAGTCAATGGCACTTTGCTTACTGGAATTAATAATGCTATCAATCCCCCTATCTTGATAACCATTGATATTGGATATAGGATTGATTCAGGAAATACAAATGAATACCATCCTAAAAATTCCCCTAATGCTAAAAGACTTAATCCTATTGAAACTGAAATTGCTCCTTTGTTTTTGTTATCCAAATATGATAACATTGTTTCTATTGCCCCATATGCCAATAAAATGAATGAAACTGATCTGAAGATATGTTCCAATTGAACGGAAGACACTAGGAACAGTGGCAAAATTCCAACTGATCTGAAATAACTGGATTTTGGAAAAAATGATTTGATACTATGTGAGAAAGCAATAAAAAAATACCCTATTGTTTGAATTGCAATTCCTAAAGTTTGAATCCATCTTTCTATTGTACCTGATTTTATCACAAAGTCTTCTGTCATGTATCCTGCCCATATCACAAAAAAACCTAAACTAATTGAAAAGAATGCAATTGTTAATCGAAACAATGTTGGGCTTCCAGTATTTCTAAATCCTATTAATGCCATAATCCCTATGGCCAGTCCTACCAAAAATCCTATCAGATTTAATATGTTCTCTAATAAAAATTCCAATGATGCTTAGAAACTTCTTAAACTAATTATTTTAATCTGCTGAATCATTTTACCATGTTGTTAATCCCATTCATCCAATGATCCTGCAGTATGTCCTTCTGTACTACCAGTATAATCCCCAAGTATGTCTGAATATTTAGATTCATTATGTGCTATAAATTTCACATATTCTCCATAACTCATATCTAAATCACAGGAACCACATTTTACAGATGAAAAATCCATAGCTAATTCTGCATCCTTTTTACATTTTGGGCATTTAATCTTCATATAGATTTTGGTCTATGTTAATTATTATTACTTTACATTCAAACAACTGTTGGCTGAATTAATTCATAATTTAGAACATCGGTGAACCCATTTTTCTGATACTTGTTTTAGAACGATTTCTAGTATGTTTCGATAATACTCTTAATAGCTTCTGGCTTAGCTCTTCTAAAACTTCACTTATGTCAAATCCTACTGATTGAAAAATTAGAGGTGCATGATGTGATGTTGTAATCATTATGGATACTTCGTACGTTCCTTCATTTTTATTTCCAGATCTTTGTTGTTTTATTGATACTCTGGCTTCATGAATTTCTGAATATACTTTTTGCACTTTTTTTAATGTGTCTGCAAATTTTTTGCTAATGAGATTTATATTTTTTTGATCTTCTGGTAATCCAA
>NZ_AEXL02000127.1 GCF_000242875.2 Candidatus Nitrosopumilus salarius BD31
TTTTAGAATAATAAAATCTCCTTTGACTAATCCAAAGTGTTTGTATCCTCCATCTGGATTGATTTTCATTTCACTGTTATCCGTATTTCCCATTACCATAATTCTTTTGTCATATTCCGTTCTCTGATGGAATCCCATTTGCCCTGCTCTGGGTACAGTGTACATGACACTTTGTGGTGATATTGGACCTAGTGAACCTACCTCTCTCACTGTCTTTCTAGATTTGTGTTGTTTCTTTTTTACTCCCCATCTTTGAATTACTCCTTGCCATCCTTTACCTTTAGTAATTGCTGCTACGTCAACTGTTGCACCAGTTTCAAAAATTTGATCAATCTTGATTTCTTTTCCAAGTAATTCTTTAACATGGGTAAATTGTTTTTGAATATCTCCGCCACTAACTGAAGCTTCAAAAATATATGGTTTCTTTTGTTCTAATCCTGCTGCTCGTGGTGACACTGCAACTATTGCAAATATTTCTTTGATTTTACCTAATCTTTTTTCTGCATTTTCAATAGAACCTTCTATGTTTTTAATTGTAATTTCTTTAGCTATGTTTTTTGGTATGTCTTCTGCATAAACATCAAATTCTGCATGTGCACCATAATGATCTTTTGAATAACCTCTAATACCTAAAATTAGTACTGGTGGTGTTACTAAGACAGTACCGAGACTTACAAGTTGTTTTCCTGCGTTAGGTACTTTATCACGATCATCTATGGTTACTAATTGAACACAACCTGCTTTAAATCCACAATGTGCTAGAATTTTTGGCTCTTCTGAATTTAATTTTGGCCATGATCTAATTCTTGCTTCCATGCTTTTGGCACGTATTCTGGGAGAATATGCAAGACTTCCTCTACGTGGTTGATGGTATTTTCTAGCGCCCATGGATAAAACCGAACATCGATTTCCCTCTATTAAACCATGTGAGACTTCGTTAACCTCTGAAAAAATACTAGTTAACCATCTATGCCTAATTTGTTAAGGTTCTGTGAATTCTGAAAGTGAATTCCAAATTGTTATTCCACCAAGTATGACTCCAAAAATACCTAATCCAATTGCAAATAACAAAAAATTTTTTCTTTCGGGCATGTTATGATGTGCTCTGAGCGTTAATTATTGCTAGTGTTCCAAGTAAGGCTTCTTCTAAACGAACGGTTTCAGTAGCCTGATTAGGAAAAAAATTCAACGCTTTTGCATTTTGAACGTTTTTCATTTTTCCTCCAATAATTTCATGAACTCCTTTCTCCGGTGATCCAAATACTATGAGTACTGGTTGATCTGATTTTGTATATTTGGCAATTTGTTCTTTTGTAGCGGTTTTTCCTTTTCTTGATGTAATTATGATGCCTCCTTTCCAATCTGCTAATATGGAATACAAATTTGATCTTTCTTTTACTGTATATCCCCAATAATCTGGAGATTCACTTCTATCTATTTCCTTTACTGATAATTTGGGATACCCTTCTTTGAATCGTAACGTAACTCTTTTTCCAATGGATGTATCTCCAAAAAATGGTATGAGTTGATTAATTCCTACGTCGACAAATCTTTTTCCCTTCACGCTTACTACAATTCCTTCTCTTACGTCACCAGCGTTAATTTTTTTTGAATTTGTAGGTGTTATATGACTAGGAATTTTTAATGGCTGTAATACTCCTGCAAATTTTAAATCATTCATCTTTGGAAATAATCTTCTTCTCAAAAACTGAGGTGTTTCTAAATATTTTAAAATCATGACCATTAAACTTCCGTCATTACTGTTATTGCCTTCTTGGTATACGTAGATTGTATCAATTTTAAAAATTGCACAAGCTCTTGCAAGGACTGAAATTTTACGTGTCTTGTCTATTTTAAGAGATTCATCTGATAATGCAGAATCAGGAATAGCTACAGATAATTTCAACGTGATTTAATCTCCCTGACACTCTATGATTATTTTTTATCGTGTGGGTATTTTTCTTGTGCAGATTTTGCATATTTTTTAATTTGCTCGTTTGAAACTAATTCATACAAACCAGTGTCTGTTTTTATATGTGCCATTCTAATGTGACTGGTCCCTTCTTTATCTTCACTTGAAAGATATATTCCGCCAGCAGCTAATGTTGCAGCATCATCTAATGAAAGATCACTTTTGTAAGTTTTTTCTAAAAAATCAGTCACTTGATCAGACCCTGAACCAATTGCTATTGCATCATAAGAGATGTATGTTCCACTAGGGTCAGTAAGATACAATTGTGGTGTTTTGTTTACAACCCCTCCAAGAATTAATGCAACACCATAAGGTCTTACACCCGCATATTGTGTATATTGTTGACATTGATCAGCTAAATGCTTTGCAATTGTTTCAACTTCTACTGGTTCATCATAAATCATTTTGTTACTTTGTGAAAAAAATCGTGCATTGTCTACTTGACTTCTTGCATCTGGTATGTATCCTGCTGCTGCCACTCCAACATGATCATCGATTTGGAAAATCTTTTGAGCCGTCTCTGAAATTTGTAATTTTCTTGGTTTTTCTTCTACTGCAATTATGATGCCATCTTTACATTTGATGCCTACGGCAATTGTTCCTCTTCTAACTGTCTCAATTGCATATTCTACTTGGTATAGTCTACCGTCAGGGGAAAATACGGTTATAGCTCTATCATAACCTTGTTGTGCAGGAAGCATTTGATTCAAATGCTTTGAAAGTTTAATTTAAGTCTAGCCTATCAAATTTGCCGTGAGATTCGAAATTCAATTTTCAGGACATGAAAATATCAGATCAAATCATCAAAAAACTATAGAGATTACTAAAGAGTCTCATTTAACCCCTCAAGGTGATTGTATTGTGGGTGTGAATGCATCTGCAAGTTGTGCTGACTTACCTCGAGAATTAAAAGACAAACTCAAAAACTCTGATTCTAAAATTACATTTTCTATTTCTGTTGAAAACTATGAATTTATCATTAAGGGCAATGGTCATCAAGATCTTATTCTTACACATGAAGAAGACATCGTAATTAGAAAAAGTGACTTTATCTGCCCAAGAACATTGGCTGTCAAATGTGATAAAGCATCAGATCTGCTCCCTCGAGAGATGGTTGAATTATTACGTAATCCTAACACTAAGGGGGTTTTTAGTATCACAATTGATTAACACTGTGACAATTTTATAGGTACTTGATTTTGATATGTCTATGGGTCTTAAAACCAATATTTTCATTTTAATTCCTTTGGCGCTTTTTGCAGCTGTAATTCTTGGAATTGGAATGTATAATACACTGTGTAAAGATGCAAACATTCCTTTACCGTGTTGAAACTGATCAAATTATTTCTACTTATTACCTGTTTTAGTTAATTCTGATTTAGCATGATTCTCTTAAAGCATGGCAGATTAAATTATTTATGATAAAACCTACAATAGAATTACCTGTTTCTAAATCACCAACTGATGCAGAACTAAAAAAACTCAAGGAATATTTCAAGGAAATGCCTATTGAGGAGATCCTTTCAGGATTAAAATTTGCAAAAAATAGATGGTCAGCAAAAGATGCTGGTACTCTTAAGGTAGGTAGAAAAAGTATCATACAAAAAGAAGTTCATTCTGTCACTACTGAACAAGCTCAATGGAGATTAAAAAACTGGAAGATGATGATTGCAAATTATCGTAGACGAGGATATAGCTACCCAACAATATCAAGAATAAAGAAAATTCTGATACAAAAAAGTAAAAAGAAAACAAAATAAATTTCATTGAGCAATTTTTGAAATTGTTTGTTGATTTCACAAATAGTTTCTAGATGAAAATATCTGATCTTCTTTCGACTATTTGATGTTTGAGTGTATCTGGTACATCTGGAATTGTTGATTTTGTACGACCTGCAATTACATTATGTGCTTCTTCTAGGATTGCCTGTGTGTCTGCATTTGCAGTGCTTCCCACATTCAAACTATCCCCCATATCCATTGATGACCCTGCCATTACATCTCCAAGTATTTGTGACAAATCTTGCATTGATGCATTCGCTTCTGGCATTATTCCACTTAGTGATGGGCTTAATCCCTTGATAATTGACATACATGGACTAAGTGTTACCACTACATCTCCTAACTCTGAAACTGTATCTAATCTTAGTTTGACTTGCTCCATTGATAATTTTGCCCCGCTGACCATGTTCTTCATTTTTCTAACTTGGGCTAATTCTCCAGCATAAGCTTGTGCATAACTTGGTTTGTTATTTTTTTGAGCATTGACAATTTTCTCAAAAATTGTATCGTGTTTTTTCTTTAATTTTTCATCAATTACTTCTAATTTTGAAATCTGAAATTGTAATTTTTTTTGAGCAAAATCTATTTTATTTTTGAGTGGTTCATCAGGTCTTACCTTGCCAATCATTCTTTGGGATATGCTTTCTCCTTCTGCCTTATTCCAAGAATTGCTGATCAAACCTTAATTTCCTCAAATTTGATTGATTTTTTTGTTTTAAACTGATTTGTCACTACAAGTGGTGTCACTGGAGTTACACAAGTATGCGGTTACACTACCCAAAGGTGAATGTGAATATTTGAAATCCCTTACCTGAAATTTTGATTTCTATTGTGTGTGATGAACTATTTTCACTTTTTATGATGTTGTACAATCCTGCTTCAGACACCTTGAGTATATTATCTGCAGTAATATCACTTCCAGAATATTCTGAAGGTAATGGGTTACCATCCAAAAATATCTCTAATTCTGCATTATTGTCAGTTACAATGTTTACTTCCTTTGCATTATACTGTAACTTTATGGATCCTGTTTCTGAATTTAATTCCATACTATCTTCATTATTCTTCCAATCTCCTACGGGGTAGAATTTATGCAACTCTGTGTTGCTTGGTTCAGAATATGTTACGATCTTTCCGGGTTGGAATCCTTCATCACTCCCCAACTGATTTCTATTCTGTGCAAATTTGTATCCAAAGTATAATTCCGGAGTTCTAAACATTGAATGCTCAAACTCTTTGATATCTACAAGTGACTCTTTAGATGCTAATTGAATTCCTAATGACGTTGCTCTTTCTTCTAAAAGTTTCTGAATAATTTTCTCAGTTTCTTTATACCCGCCCTCTCCAATATGGTCATATCTTAGATACCCTTCATGATCTGCAATGTATTTTCTTGGCCAGTATCTGTTTTCAAATGCTTTCCATGTTTTCATATCGTTATCTAATACTACCGGATACTCAATTCCATGTTTATCTATTGCCATCTTTACATTTTCAGGATCTTTTTCAAATTCAAATTCAGGTGAATGAACTCCAATGATTAATAATCCCTGTTCTGAATATTTCTCATTCCATGCAGTAATGTATGGAAGTGTTCTAATGCAATTAATGCAACTGTATGTCCAAAAATCATAAAGAACAACTTTGCCTTTAATTTCTTTTGATAATTCTTCTGGAGTGGTATTAAGATAATATGCAATTCCAGTCAAGTCTGGAGCCATTTTAAATCCTGATTTGTCTATCTTCTCAAATGATTTTGTTTCAAATGAAATATCTGATGGTTGTGTGGGGGTATCAAGAGTGGATAACACTGTGCTTACTATGCTTATTCCTATAACAATTACTACTACCAGTATCAATGCTGTTTTAATTTCTGATTTCATTTAATCACCCTAAGAATAACAATTCGTTAAGAAGTGGAAAATTTGCAATGTATGCTAGTTGATTTGTAAAAACTAAAATTCCTAAAATTATGATAAATGAACCTAGAATTACGTTATAATATTTGAGATGTTTGCTCATAGAACGAATAATTCTAGTCGCTCTTGAATAAAACACCCCTATCAAAATAAATGGAATTCCTAATCCCAATGAATACGCCAATAGTAAATTAAAAGCAATTGACGGAGTTGTTGCTGCAAGTGTGAGTATCGTTCCAAGTATTGGACCAACACATGGTGTCCATCCAACTGCAAAAGCTAATCCAAAGACAAATGACATTGGATAGCTTGCCTTTGATCTTTTTGGAAAGAATTTCTTTTCCATGTTGAGTTTACTAATCTTCATTGAAAGTAGTAGAAAAATTCCGAATCCTACAATTATTATCCCTCCTATCTGGTTTAGTCCTTCTACAAACTCGCCAACAGATGTTGCAAGAACACTATTGATGATAACTCCTAATGTGGAAAATACTACTGAAAATCCTAGAACAAAAAATACCGAATTTAAAATAATGTTGGTTCTATTGATTGATAGCGTGTTTGAACCACTGTTTTGACTGAGTTCTGACAATGTAGTACCGGAAATATATGCTAAAAATGCTGGAATCATAGGTAAAATACATGGCGCAACAAATGATCCAAGTCCTGCTATTGTTGCAACTGCAAGTGTGATCTCTGTCATAACTTAAAGACACAATTTTTACTTTAAAGGATTCTTCCAGATTCATGCCAAATTCTAATCCAATCCCTTTTTAACTAGGATTTGCAACTTTTGAACATGAACAAGCGTTTCATAATTGTTGGAATAGTTTTAGGAATTGTCATTACACTAGCAGTAATTATTGGCTCACCTGCATTGATGGGCTTTGATTCTATGCGTTAATTTATACAAGATATGTCTCTACGTTACAGTAACAATTCCAAATTCTATTGTTCTTGTGATGCTTTTTCCCGCCACATCATATCCTGAAATATGTAACTTCATATTGTAACTTCCGGGTGTTATCTGTCCATTGGTGCCTGTGGTTGCAGGCGGGTTTTTAGCAGTTGAAAAAGTTAGATCCATAATACTTCCTATTGGGAATGCAATACTGTCTTGAATGGAATTTACATCTGTGTTGTTTGCTTGTAAAATAATTGATGCAAAAGTGTTTGAATTAGAAATATCCTCAAATGTTAATCGTGTCCCTTCAAATGTAATCCACGCTGTACTGGGACCTCCATTGTACATCGATATGTTATTTGTTTGATCTGAAATTATTGTGATGTATGATTGAAATGTTTCAACCGCATGTGGGTATTGTAAAAAGGAACTTTCAGGATTTCCTATAAGATTTGTATCATCTATCCTCAAATCCATATCCAAACCACTAATGAACTGTATGTCCAGTCCAAGTCTCTGAGAGTTTGTAAAATTAATCCACCCTGAAGATATTGTCGAATAATTATAACTGTTCAAAAAACTACCGTTTGCTTTTCCATCAAGGAATTTTAATTTATAATTACTATCTGTTGCAATGTTTGATTGTACTACTCCTGCACTATCTGTTTTATTCAAGTAGAATGTTACTATGTGTGCTGCATCCCCATAGTTTGTATTAAAAAGATCTGTTACTTCAGCACTTGATAATGCATGATTATCCCAATGCATTAAATCATCTATCACTCCGTTAAAACCATCTCCTGGATTGCTATCTTCTGCACCAACAAAGATTTCGTCAATGTTTAGATTGTTTCCACCACTACCTATACTGCTTACATCTACTGAGGTAGCATTGATGTATAATATACATTGATAATTATCTGGTCTCACTGCTACAAGATGTTGCCAATTTCCATTTTCATAATCAAACCCGTTTGATTCACATGTAGTGGGCGTTCCACCTGCGCTACCTCTATGTGTGAAATACACATCATCATCAATATCTATCCCTATTTCATAATAATCATTTCCATTATTTTCATTTGCACGATAAAGAACTTGATTATCATTAACCCCCTCATCTGCTTTGAACCATAAAGCAGTTGTATCAGGTGCTTGCTTGATATCATTTTCACTTTCTTTGTGTAATTCGATATAATCTCCCCCATCAAATCTAAATGCTCCTGAATTATGTGGGCCACCATTTGCTTCATAAGTTGGCATTTTGTTTCCTGAACCTAAACTATGACTATTTGTGTTTCCTGTAGAATCTTCTGGTGAAAAATTTCCTTCAAAATGAAATTTCATGTTTGCGGAATTGTCATCCATCAAACTATCTGGATATGGAGCACTGACATAAGTTAAACTTGCATTCCAACTTCCTGCAGGAATATCTACTACTGTACCTGTATTTGTAAAAAATTTTGGATTATCAGTTTCAACTGAAAGAGTTACTCCTCCGGTATTTGGATCTCCAGAAAACATCTGATACTCTCCATTTGGCGTACCAACAATTTCACTATGAAAAATTAAACGATCTTTGATCAAAGGAGAATTTAATGAATTGGAGGATAATGACGTTTGAGATTGTTGAGCTAATAATATGTCATTTACTCTTACAGTTGCTGTTGCAAAATTTTGAGGAAGCCCATTTTGCAGATTTGTTGTAAATGTCACTGTGTCGTCAAGCGTACCTGATATCTCATACACCCATGTAAAATACGCTGAATCCCCTTTAGACAATGTTGTTTTTTGACTAGGATTCATATCCGAAATTAAAGTAAATGTTGCAGTTCCTGTTGTCTGTGGGGGCAGCATGATTGGTTTTACATTTACCAGTATGCTGTTTTTGGTCATGTTGTTTGTAACTGTTAGTAATAGTGTTGTCCTGAATCCATCTGAAACTGTTTCTGGAAGTGCTAAAAGTTTCAAATCTAGATTTTCCTCACTAGGAGAATTAACTGAAAATTCTTCACTATTTCCTCTCTGCGTAACTAATTTTATCGAATAGGCTTGAGATTCTAATGCTTGAAGGTCTAATCCTTGACCTACATTTGTAATTATTTCTTGAGGAATGGAGATTTTATTCAATGTATAATTTTGTAGTTGCCATGTTGAATCCGTTACGTTGTTTATCCAAAATCGTGTAAAATTAATTGGAAGTTCTCCTGTATTATGAATAGTAAAATTGAATTTACCTGCATCAATTCTGGCAGATGTTATTTCAAAACGCTCTTTTGACTTGTCTTGGATTTCAACTGTTTTCATTATCACTTGATCGTTTAACTGCTCAATCAAATTTACACCATATGTAAAATATCCTACAGTTGAACTTAATACAATTACTAAAAATATCATTCCTATTACACTACTTAACCCTCTTCGTTTAACCAATAGAATCCCATCCTAACATGTTATTATGATAGTAAGGTATTATATGCTAATTTGTGTTTGTATTATGTTTCCTCTTGACGTTGTGCTTTTTACATCCAAAACACTGTGGGATGAGAATGATGGTTCATTAATTGGTATTGCTATGCTTTCATTAGGCATAATTTGGCCATTTGAGACGACATGTATTTTGTTGAATGATGAATTTTTCTCAGAGATGCTTATCTCGGTTACATCTAATCCTATCCTTCCAGTGTTTGTAATTATGACCGTTATTGTTTGACAAGGATTGTCACTACAATACACATATTCAAAATTCAATGATTCGTTAAGTTTGTTGGAATAATCATTCACTGTATTTGTCATTTCAATTTGCTGTGACGTTAAAGATGATTGACTCCACACAACTCCTGTACTTCCTAAAATACAAACTGCTGACATCATGATAGCTGATGTGATTATTGTTGCTAAACCTCTTCTTTTTTGTGACCGTCTAAATCTCATGTAATAGTTCCCATATTTGGGAATAAAATGAATAGTCTGTTCTATTAATAACAAACCATTATGTTAATGAAATAAGATGGTAATACTTCATAACATAGGACAATAAGATTATTTATTCATAAATCGTTGATATGCTTTATCTAAAACCTCAAGTGTTCTTTCAATATCTGTATGTGATAACCACGCAGTAACCGAAATTCGTAATCTTGCCTGATTTTTTGGGACTGTCGGGTATCGAATTGGTTGTGCAAAAACTCCATTAGAAAACAAAAACTCTCCAAAATCTATCGCTGCCTTCTCATTTCCAATGATTAATGGTATGATATGTGTGTTGGAATTTACCTCATATCCAATCTGTTTTAGGCCATAAGAAAGTCGTTTTACGTTATTTTCCAAAACTTTTCTCTGTTTCTCTCTATTTGATTTGATTCTTTTCAATGAGTACTCTACCAAAAACGATGGAAGTGCAGATGTGTAGATAAATGATTTTGATTTGTTTATGCATAAATCAACTATGTTATTTTTTGAGGCAATGTATCCACCAAATGATCCTAGACCTTTACTAAGACTGCTAACATACATATCAATTTTTTTTGAAACTCTGAAATGATTTGGGGTTCCTTTTCCATCACTACCTATGACAAAATCCCCATGTGCATCATCTACAACAGTAATCGCATTTAATTTTTCAGTGATCTCAGTAATCTGATCCAGTGATGCAAAATCCCCATCCATGCTGAATACCCCCTCTGTAATTACAAACTTGCTCTTTCCACTTTGTTTTAGTTTTTTTCTTAAATCCTCCATGTCATTATGTTTGTAAATTATGATTCTGGCATCCGATAATTTGCATGATTCTATAATACTTGCATGATTTAATTCATCACTTAGAATCAAATCACCTTTTTTTGCTATAGATGAAATTGCCCCCAGATTTGCCATATATCCAGTGGGATAAATCAAACTGCTTTCTTGAGATTTATGTTTTGAAAGAACATCTTCTAATTTTTTGTATGATTCATCATTTCCGGATACAAGTCTTGAACTTGATTGAAGTTGATTGATTTGTATCTTCGTTGTAGGTATTCCTAGATAATCATTTGAACATAAATTCAAAAGTTTTTTTTGATTAATTGTGATGTGGGCACCGTGTGACTTTACATATCGTAATTTTCGATAGAGATTGTTTTGTTTTAATTTCTCTAGTTCTACATCTATGAAATTTAGTTTATACTTCAAGGCCAATTTTTTCTATCATTTCTCGGTCTTTTTTAGCCTCATTTCCACCCATCGTGAGATATCCTGCAGTAATGATTCCATTTGCACCGCTTTGTAGGAGTTCTTCTCCAGAATCATCCAAATTTATCTCTCTACCGCCAGAAATTTTGATCACTGACTCTGGCAAAAGAAATCTGATTACAGAAAATATTCTAATAATTTCTGAATTAGGAAGTTCTGTTTGTAATTCAAGTGGAGTTCCAGGAACAGGGACTAGTATGTTTATTGTTACTTCTTCCGGATATATTCTAGCTAACTCTAATGTTAATTCTAATCTCTGCTCTCTTGTTTCTCCTAAACCTATTATTCCACCAGTACATAATTCTAGTCCTGCATTTCTTGCAATATCTAATGTTTTTAGTCTGTCTTCATATGTGTGAGTGGTACATATTTCAGCAAATTTTGATTTTGCAGTTTCTAGATTATGATTATATCTTTTTACATTTAGTTCTTTGAGTTTTTTAGCTTGCTCTTCTGTTAGAAATCCTAAACTACATTCAACACTTATTCCAACTTTATTGTTAATTTCAGCAATAATGTTGCAAACTTTATTGAAATCCTTTGATGATGGCTCTCTCCATGCAGCTACAAGACAATATGATTCTGCCCCTTGCTCCTTTGCAATCTTGGCTTTGGATACCACTTCTTCTGGTGATGGTAATTGATATGTCTCAATTCCTGTATCAAAAAATGCCGATTGCCCACAAAAAGTACAATCTTCACTACAAGCATTTTTTTTAATATTGTTTAATTGTTCAACATCTACTCTATTTCCGTTAAAATCTCGAGTAATTTCATTTGCACACTGCGCTAAATATTTTAAATCATGATCTGAAATGTTGAATAATTTCTCTGCGTCATCTGCAGAGATTTGTATTCCAGAAAACACTTTTTCTTGACATTCTTTGATGAATTCCTGAGTGCTCATAATTCCATATCTTGTATTCCATTTATAACAATAACAATGGTGAAATTCTTTCCATTATCGTCATTGTTATCATGAAATACGTTAACCTCCAAGGTCACTGGAGGTTAACAGTAAAAAAACGTTTTTTGATTCAACTCTGCGATAATTCAGTCACCATTTAGGGGGTGAAAATGGACGCAGGCGGTATATCATAGCATAGAAATCCTTGTAACATGATTTCTACTGGGATGTATTCTAAAATCTAGAGTCTATGAGGGTTTTGTCGTTAAAAGATGGCAATGAGATTTATGATGAATTACATTTATGATATCATCAAAAAGTGTAATTTCTTCCATAGATAATTTTGGATAGTCCACAATTAACAAATCAATTTTGTTTTCTTTAACATAATCAACTACCCAATGGGAAATATTGTCAGTCAATGCTAATTTTGTCTTAATGGTAATTCCTTGTTTCTGAGCAATCTCATTCCAGTTTTTTAATTCTGCTTTAAGTTTTGCAATCTGATTTTGTGTTGTTTTTTTATCAGACTTTGTTTCAAAAAAATAAAACTTTGGTGGAGTTTTATACATGCATTCTATCACAGTCAGTTCTGAATCAAATTTTTTAGCCATTTCGAGACCAAGTTCAAAAGATTTCTTGGTATGGGTTGGAGTAATGATTGCAACAGCTACTTTACAAAATATCATATAATTAGTTCACTACAATTGTAAATTAATACCCTCCCATTTCCATCATTTTAGGGATAAAATGAGATGCAGGTAGATATGAAAATTAAATGGTCATGTGCATATTGCAGGTTCTCCATGAACATCAACTCCAGAGACATTTTCAAGATCTTCTGTAATCATGGAATATTGAACAGACTCAGGATCCCACAACCCTGAGATTGAAATCATGTATCCTGAAGAATTCTCTAACACAGTAATTTCTCTATCCTCAAGGAAGTATGTTATTCCAAACTGTGCAATTGTGCTTTGGATGGAATTTTTAATATGTTCTTTATCTAATTCCTCAGTTGTTTCTATATTCCAACTAGTTTGACACAATAGGTCGTTTTCATTTGTTGCGTCAGGAACATTTACAGGGAATCTTTTTCCCTCAGTTTCACGCGGTGTATCTGAAAAATCATCAACTTCTTCAACAAAATTTTTCCCATCTGTAGTTCTGCATTGCCTTGGGTATGATTCCATAACCGAATTGCCAGCTAAAACACATTCCTCAAAGCTGTTAATAGAATCTACACTGTTTCGAATTTCTTGAAGGGCAACTATGAGTTCAGAGATTTCTGGAATTTTATCTCCATTTTCAAATTCAATTCTTTTTGTTTTACCATCATATGAAATTTCAATCCACTCAACTGGGGCATCCGCACATCCAGGACATCCAATTTTGTCAGAAATGGAGATAAATTGATGAAAATCAATCAAATCTATCAATTTATTCCATTCTGTTTGAGATAGTTGAGATTCTTTGGTTTTCTCATGAAGATCCACCCATTCATCTGAAACAAAATCATGCCCATTTTGTGTAAAGATAATTTTATCAGAAGTTATTATGAACTCTTTTGTACAATATCCAATACAATAACCAGCATAAGTTCCAGTTTTAATTATTGGATTAACGGAGATTGTATTTTCATTTTCTGCCCAATTCCGGACAAACAATTTTTCTGCAGTATTTGGTGTTACACATGCAGGACTGGAATTACTTGATTTGATAACTAGTACAAGATCTGCCTTACACTGAATATTATTAATTGGAATTCCGATATTGAATTGTTTTAATGGGGCATCTATTTTTGGTTCGTTGATTTTAGAAACAAGAAATGTCATGACATAGTCAGATGGTTTGATTGAAGTAGTACTTAATGGATAAGG
>NZ_AEXL02000126.1 GCF_000242875.2 Candidatus Nitrosopumilus salarius BD31
TAGGCATCTTGCGGTAATCCTAATGACTGTCTCGCTTCATCTCTTGGTTGCATTATTGCTTGCGTAGCTTCTACATCAATATGATTATAAAGAGTTTGTATACGCTCCTCTTCCCACTCTATTAAGTCTTGACGCAAATCATCTCGCACCGAATTTGAAACACCTAGCATCAATAGTCGATGTTGAAAAAAATTCACGAAAAGCCTTCTAGACCAACGACTATAGTCATTATAGTTATGGTGTACGCTTATTACTGGCAGCTTTGTCGCTAGCAATGCAACATAAGTTGGTTTAACCCTGTGCGCAATACAAAATAGAAAGTCTTTTTGTTTTGCAATTGCTTTTATTTTTGCAATTGCACCCAACTTTAGGCCGCGCACTTGTTTGCTCTTGTAACCTAAAAATATCACTTCATCCGACTGAGTGTCACGCTCAACATCGGCATTCCGATCGCCGGTTAAATAAACGGTCAGAACCTTGTATGGCGTGCCTTTAAACAATGAATTATATTGTCTTGCACAGTCTAAAAATGGCGGGTAATAACTATGGCAAATATGTAAAACCCACACAGTTAACCTCTGACTTCCATTTTATTTAAATAGGTTAAGTTTGCTATTCTCACGCTTTATTCTATCCCTACAAAATTGACTTAATTGGCTCTTGTCAAAATATCTATCCAGAAACTGACTCCAAAAAGTCGTTCCAAGCTTACGAATATCATCTTGATACTTACATAAACGCTTAAAGCTTCTGACTCTTGTACTACAAAACAATGGCCAAGCATAAATACTCATGTCAGAAATATCTATAAGGCCTAAATCACCAGCTGACGTTTGTACCACATTACCTGTATGTAATGAGTGAAAGTGAATCCCTTTTTGATGTAAATCTGCTAAAAAATCTCCCATAACATCTGCCAATGTTAAATCAAAGTTGTTATGATTAATAACCTGCGTTAGTGTTTCCCCTTCTAAGGGCCGATACAACACAGCCGTGTTTTTACTGCCTTCAAAGTGGAATAAAGTCTTTATTGTGACAGTAGGAATATCAAGCCTCGCCAAACGTCTAGCATTTCTACAAAACCTTCTTGCATAAGAGTAAAGATTAGTCCCACTGAGCAACTTTTTTACTCTAAATATTTTCAGAATCTCACCGTTGGTGAGCTGAATGACTTTTACACCACGTTCATCTTGCTCTAAGACCTTGCCTCCTACACACATCTTGTTGAAATCATTGTCTGTTAACAACTGACTGGGGAAGTATAAATCCTTCAGATATGCAATCATGATTGTAATGAGTTGAGATTTTTGCAAACATGGATTTGATGTGCTCTGCAATACTGCTGCCAATCTGGCACGTCTGTCCAATCACTTAGAAAGACAAAATCTAAACCCGCTCTATTAGACGACTCATAGTCATATTTACTATCGCCAATAAACAAAGCTGGCATTTTTATATTGCCATTGGCTTGCTCTCTTTTAAAAATTTCATCTTTATTGTCTGGGCTACCAAATACGCCACCATCAAATAAAGCCGATAGTTCACGTTTGCTAAATAATTCTCGAATTTCTGACTGGTCACCACCAGAAACAACTAACCAGTTAGCATCTTTGGTGGCCTCACGTAACGATGCTAAGCCATCCGCAACCTTACATCCCATGAGGCCTTTTGAAACGGCAAGGCTAAAAGCATCTAAATACTCTTGAACTGCTTCTTTAGTTGCTTCTTGCTGTAAAACCTCTTCAATATACCAAACGAATTTTGGATAACGTGATATACCACCATACTGCACATGATGATCGACTAATGCTTGTGCTTGCTCATTTGTCGCGCCTAATTTTTTTGCTGTTCGAAAGTAAGAGTCTATTTTTGTAATATTAGAATCAAGAATGACGCCATCGCAATCGAATACAATGGTTTTATATTTATTTAGGTCGATACTCAATCTATTATCTCTATCATCTATTTTAGCCACAATAAAAAAGGTTTTGTACAGATCGTACAAAACCTTGATTATACTAAAATTAATCCTTAGGCAGGCTTAATTGCACTCGCTTCTTTTGCTAACTTTGTAATGTGTGCCCAGTCTTTTCTTTCCACTGCATCGGCAGGTGTTAGCCATGTACCACCACACACAACAACATTCGGCAATGCTAAAAACTCTGGCGCGGATTCAACTTTCACACCACCAGTTGGGCAAAACATCACATCGGCAAAAGGACCGGCAAAGCCTTTTAGTAGATTAATACCACCAACAGCAACAGCAGGGAATAGCTTTAAGAAGTAATAGTCATCAGCATTAGCCGTCATGATCTCTGAGCCAGTAGAAACGCCTGGTAATAATGGCAAACCGATTTCACGTGCATACTGTCCTAGCTCTGATGTATAACCTGGGCTCACAGCAAATTTACAGCCAACATTCAGTGAATTTTTTGCATCTTGTAAGTTACGAACGGTACCAGAACCCAAAATCGCATCTGGCACATGTTTGGCTATTTGCTCCATTGCTTGTAGCGCAACTGGTGAGCGCAAGGTGACTTCTAGCACTTTAATGCCACCTTCCAGCAAAGCTTCTGCCATCGGCACAGCATCTTCAACTTTATTAATCACAATGACAGGGATTACTGGACCTTCTTTTGCTAAATCTAATGTATTCATGTTTCTCTCAATATTTAATTTAATATAATTTATTATCGCTAAAACAAATAATTAATTTGCTTCGAAATGAATTGAGGCAAGGCACTTGAGCGTAGGCAGTACAATAGTACGACAATCGAAAGTAACGCGGCATCAATTATATTTTCAAACTAATTATAGCCAGGTGATAGCACCTTCTTCGGCGGATAACACATTCTTACGCATGCCACCAAATAACTCTCTACCAATACCATGCTCATTAGCATGTCTTTTAGCATCAGTGAGCTCTTCGACTTCACGTTCTTCCCATTCATCTTCATCTACAAGCACGTTCACCATACCGACTTTCGCATTTAAACGAATGATATCGCCTGTGCGCACTTTTGCTAATGCCCCTCCAGCTGAAGCTTCTGGGGTCAAATGAATAGCCGCAGGAATCTTCCCTGAAGCACCACTCATCCGACCATCTGTCACAATGGCCACCATAAAGCCCTTATTCTGTAAAACAGCTAAAGGAGGAGTTAGCTTATGAAGCTCAGGCATACCATTCGCTTTAGGTCCCTGGAAACGGACAACAGCCACAAAATCTTTCTCGAGTTCACCTCTGTCAAATGCCTCAAGTAACTCTTCTTGTGCATCAAAGACAATAGCTGGCGCCTCAATAATATGCCGGTCTTCTGGCACAGCTGAAATTTTAATGACACTACGGCCAAGATTGCCTTTCAACAGACGTAAACCGCCAGATGGGTCAAACGGATGCTCTGCTGTACGAACAATCAATTCGTCCTTGCTTTCTTTGGGTAAATCTTTCCATACCAATTGGTCATTTTCTTTCACAGGCAACTTACCATAATCACGCAGACCACCATAAGCAACTGTGAATACATCTGGATACATATAGCCAGCATCTATTAATTCACGAATCACAAATGCTGGACCACCAGCAGTCTGGAATTGGTTAACATCCGCGATGCCATTTGGATAAACTTTTGCAAGCAATGGCGTTGTTTTTGCCAAGTGATAGAAATCTGTCCAATCAATGATAATACCGGCAGCACGTGCAATCGCTACCCAGTGAATCAAATGATTGGTTGAACCGCCAGTCGCCAATAGTGCAACCATTGCATTCACAATGACATGTTCATCAACTAATTTACCAATTGGCGTGTAATGATCTTTCTTGGTATTTTCTAATACCATTTTTACCGCTTCACGGGTGAGCAACTCTCGCATGCCATCATGCGGGTGAATAAACGCTGATCCAGGTACATGTAAGCCCATCGCCTCCATCAACATTTGGTTGCTGTTGGCAGTGCCATAGAAAGTACATGTTCCTGCGCCATGATAGGCTGCTGATTCAGAAGCCAACAACTCTTCTCTGCCAATTAAGCCTTGCGCGTATTGCTCTCTTACTTTTGACTTTGAGGTATTGTCAATACCAGTACTCATTGGGCCTGCGGGAACAAACACACATGGCAGATGACCAAAATGTAACGCCCCAATCAGCAAGCCAGGCACAATCTTGTCACAAACACCGAGTAGTAAAGCCGCGTCAAAAACATCATGAGATAAAGCAATCGCGGTGCTCATTGCAATGGTGTCTCGGCTAAATAGCGACAACTCCATTCCAGGCTCACCTTGTGTGATGCCATCACACATTGCTGGCACCCCACCTGCCACCTGTGCAGTCGCACCCCACTTTGCAGCTTCATCTTTAATAATGTTTGGATATGATCCGTAAGGCTGATGTGCAGACAACATGTCATTATAAGCAGTCACAATACCAATATTAGGTGCCTTTTCTGCCACGACTTTAAATTTATCGTTCGTTGGCATGGCTGCAAAAGCATGCGCCACATTTGCACAACCTAGTCGATCTGCACCTCTATCACGATTTGCTATTTCGTCTAATCGTTGTAAATAGGCGGTTCGCGTTGGGCGACTAACCTCAATAATACGTTCAGTAACTTCTATATGGGATTGTTTCATACTAGACTCAATTCAGTTAATGATGTCACAAGCTATGTGACAGTTTAATTTAATATATCAGCCAATTATCGCTTAAAGTGATGAACACCGTCAAACGCCATCAAGACTAAGAGCGGGCACAATCAATAAACGATGGAGGTATAGATAGGTTATTTCTTCGTGACTAGTACATCTTCCATCATTAAATACTCTAGATCACAGCCATAAAACATATTTAAAGCATCGGTTGGGCTGCAGATCATCGGCTCGCCGCGCCGATTGAGAGATGTATTTAGGACAACTGCATTGCCTCGCAGTTTTTCAAGGTGCTCAATTAACGCATAATAACGTGGATTCGTTTCACGCGTGACAACTTGGGCGCGTGCAGTTCCATCCTCATGCACAACCTCAGGAATACGATCATTCCAAGCAGGATTCACATCAAAGGTAAAGGTCATATAGGGTGCAGGATGATTTGTCTGCAACAAATCCTCGGCAACGGTATCCAGCATACTTGGGCAAAATGGTCGCCAACGCTCGCGGTACTTGATTTGCGCATTGATGCGATCCGCAACCCCTGGGTAGCTTGGATCACCCAGAATACTACGACAACCTAATGCACGCGGACCAAATTCCATACGCCCTTGAAACCATGCTAGAGGATTGCCTTGGGCTAGTAGCTCTGCCGCTATTTGCGGTCCATTTTCCACTAGCGTAAAGTTTGGCTTTTGTGGATGTGCCTCACATGCTGCAATACATTCGGCGTTAGTAAAAGATGGTCCTAAATAAGCATGCTCCATTTTCTGGATAGTTTCGCCTGCCAAATGCGCTGCATAGGTTGCAGCACCTAAAGATGTACCATTATCACCAGAAGCAGGTTGAACAAATAACTCTTTAACATACGGTAGGCTGATGATACGCTGATTGAGCTTAACATTAAGCGCTACACCGCCTGCCATGGCAATTTTGCCTGTTTCACGAATAATATCACCCAGATAATACTCAATCATTTCCAGCGCAAGCTTCTCCAGCAATGCTTGTATCGAAGCAGCATAGTGGATGTAAGGATCGTCAATTTCATCGCCCTGACGCTTAGGTCCAAGCCGTTTAATTAGCTCTGGCGTAAAGTAGTAGCCTTTACCATTTTCTTTATAGCGCCTTAAACCAACTACATTCACAAGCTTTGTGTTAACAATCAACTCACCATGTTCAAATTTAGCTAAATCAGATAAATCAAACTTTGTCGGATCACCATATGGTGCCATCCCCATCACTTTGAACTCGCCATCCAGCATGTCAAAGCCAAGATACTCAGTCATCGCACCATAAAGTCCACCTAATGAATCAGGATCATAGAATTCTTTTATTTTATGAATCTTGCCATTTTCACCATAACCAAAAAATGTCGTGGCATATTCACCTTTGCCATCAATACCAACAATGGCTGTTTTTTCTTTAAATCCACTCAAATGATATGCACTGGAAGCATGCGCCAAATGATGCTCTACTGGAACAAATTTGGCGTTATTCAAACCAAGTTCTTTCATTAACGCCAGCGATTTATCACGATTACGGCGATAACGTCGGTTACCATTAAAAATAGCATCTAATGCACGATCTGGCGCATACCAGTGACGCTTAGCATAATGCCATCTTGCATTGGTACTTAATGGAATCTCAGCATAGGGGAAAGCGACGATATCGACATCTTCTGGCTTAACACCAGCTTGTTTAAGGCAAAATTTTGCGGCCTCGTAAGGGAATTTACCTTTAGCATGTTTATCCCGAATAAATCGCTCTTCTTCAGCTGCTGCAATAATTTTTCCATCGACCAAAATAGCAGCAGATGCATCATGACTCAGCGCCCCAGACAAACCTAATACAATCATTTAATTTAACTCTGTTGTGATTATTTGAATATTTCTGCCGCAAGCAAGGGTGCGTGATCGGCATAAACAACTTTAAAAACTTTAACAAACGCATTATACAGCGAAGGCTCATCTTTCCAATTTTGCATAAAGCGCTTAATGTCTTTCGCATGCATTTTTGCTGCACATTTATTACTTTTATGCTGCTTCATACTGTCCAAATCAATCAATAGCGGTTCAGCATCAGACAATATCTTAATGTTGCTTGCCTTCATATCACCATGCGAAATTTGAAGCAAATACAGTCTGTAGAATAATTGTACTAGTGCTCTAACTGCTTGGGCGCGCATTGTCTTGTCAGATATTTGTTTAAAAAATACGGATGCATCGGGCGCATCTACATATTCTGTCAAAAAGTAAGCTCGGCGTTTTAAACCAAACCATCGTTCTTCTATCAGCTCAACAGGGCTTGCTGTTTGAATACCCAGCAACTCCAAGCGGTGCGCATTAGCCCAGGAAATTGATGCGCGGGTTTGTCTAAAAGCACGGCTTAAGCCATGCCAAAAACTTTTGATATTGTAGCGTTTAATCACTAATTGGCGTTTTCCAACTGTTGCAAGAGCTACAGTGCATGTATTACCATCTTTAATCAAGTTGTCTTTAGTCAAATAATCATCGAGTTGTTTTACCGTTAACGGTAATGACTGAGATAGATATTGGCTACGAACTGCAGTAAATAATTGGTCACCTTTGCTGACATTTACATCAGAACACTGTCTGAAAACTTTTTTTGCATAGGCTGCCAATGCTTTTCTTCTAGCATGTGCAATTTGTTTATTGATTGCTGTAGTATTTGGAGGCGCATCCCACAATCTTGCATCTGAATACGCCTTTAGCAAAGTAGATAAATGTTGATTAAGCATCAATACATCAAACTTCGACAATAGACAGCTTAAGTTATGCAAAGCTTGATGTTTGGATAAACGGTCAAAGCGTTTAATGCCATCACCATCAATCGTATAAATCACATGATCAGTCACCAAAAAGTTTTTTAGATACATATCAGTCTGTATCAATTTCGCGTTGTGGTGGGCTGCAAGTGTTTCAACTAGCCTGATAGCCAAGCGAACCTGATCTGTATCATTCAACTGCTCCCATTTAGCTTCTGCATTATCTGCATCAATAATCGCTTCATAGATGACAGCATAAGCATCCAGCTTTTTAACCTCGCCATGATAGCGAATCATTGGTGTAATAATGTTTGCTTCTTGTAAAGCGCGAATTCCAGCCATATCCCTTAAAGCATAGTCATTTGCGCGATTTCCGTAAAACATTTTAACGAAGACAGGTTCCCCTTGCCAAATCGCACGGAACACACAACGCCTTGATGGTATGGATCGCACAATCTGCATATCAGCCAAAGCATGCTCACCAACAAGCAAAGTAGATGAGCTTAAACCAAAACTTGCTAGTAAATCTGCGTGATGATTAACCGTCATATAAAACTATCGTCTTGTTGAACGACGCAAAATCAGCTGACATAGAAGCTTCAATGCCTTGGTAAGTCGTTTTGACTGCATATAACTTAAGAAAAAACGTAACCTTTGGCTTTTGCTCCAGTACTCAGCGTGACGATTCAATGCTGAAAGATCAAAATAGGCACGATATAGAAAAAACAAACTGAAACGAGACTTTTCCAAATCAATGAATGCGACTTCAGGTGCTGTCTCTGCATTTTTAACAAATATATGTTTCGGATAAAGCGCCCTATGCACTAATCCAGCTTGATGGAAAGCGCGTACCGTTTCAGCTACAGATTCAAGCAAGACTATTTTTTGCAAGTGCGTAACAGGCTTATCTTCATGCCACCGTTTTGTAACAATATCCAGTGGCTCAAAGCCAACCAATGCTTCTGTAGCCAAGATTGCACATGTGTCCTTTTTTATCTCTTCTTCCGCATATAAAACCACCTTTGGTGCTTTTATCTGTTGCTGCTCTAGAAAAACTAATCGCTTAAACTCGCGCCTAAATGTAGGCTCTCCACTGAAGGGATGCCATAAAGTACGTCTACCATGATTTTTCTGCTTTTTGACAAAAACACTTAACCCCCTCAAATCTGAAGTCAGCATCATTTGTCCAACGCCACTCCAGCCACCTCGTCGGTGGTTAGGTGGTTCAAACCAATCAATTTCTTTTGCCCATAATGATGCAAAACCATCTAAATGATTTTGTGAAAATATAGTTTGATATTCTTTTGACTGAAACAATTCATTCATCACGTATGCTATTAATTGGTGGCATTATAGCAGTCATTAAAAAGCCAATCGCAAGTTCAGCCTCGTTTACGTTTATAATGTCACGCCTATGCTTCATCTGATTTTCAAACCTTTGTCACTATTACCATTACCTATCTTGCATGCATTGGGTAAGGCACTTGGTATTATCCTGTTTTTTGTTGCAGGCAAAGCAAAGCGCAGAGCTGCTGAGAATATTGCGCAAAGCCAGTTATTTACTGGGACAATTGAACCAGTTGTAAAACGTAATTTTATTGCAATGGGCAAAGCCATTTTAGAAACACCTTATATATGGAACAGTGACGATCATCGCATCGCCAATTTGATGCAACAAGTACACGGTTGGGATATCATAGAAACAGCCATCCAGTCACATCAAGGTATTATTTTTCTAACGCCGCATATGGGATGCTTTGAGATTACATCGCTTTACTATGCTCGCCAACATCCAATCACTGTACTCTACCGCCCACCTAAAAAGAAATGGCTGATGCCTTTAGTGAATGGGCGTAAACGACCAAACGTTACGCTAGCAGAAGCAAATGCAAACGGTGTTCGAAAACTCCTCAAAGCACTAAAAAATGGAGAAGCCATAGGCATTTTACCAGACCAAATCCCCGCTTCAGGTGAAGGTGAATGGGCCGATTTTTTTGGTAAAACAGCTTACACCATGACACTAGCAGGAAAACTTGCTGAAAAAACAGGCGCAGCCATCATTATGGCTTTTGGCGAGCGCTTGGATAATGGTCAAGGCTATGCATTGCATTTAACCAAGATAGATTCTATTGCCACGCCTACTTTACTCAATCAGGCAATTGAAAAACAAATTGCGCAAGCGCCTAATCAATACTACTGGAACTATCACCGTTACAAGGTAAGCCGCAAGTCCAGAGAAAAGTTAGCCGATTACACTTAAAGTCATTAAACAAAAAGCCGACATCTAGTCGGCTTTCTATCGGTTAAATCAATTTACATTTAACTTTGCGGTGCAGCCTGTTCCACTGGGGCAGGCTCAGCAACAAAGATTTCAACGCGACGATTTTTGGCTCTATTAGCTGCCGTGTCATTGGCTGCTATTGGTTCATGTGAACCACGACCTTCAGTAAAAATCCTGCTAGCCGCTACGCCACGTCCAGACAGATAACTGCGGACACTATTGGCGCGATTGAGCGATAAAGGGTCGTTTACCGCATCACTGCCAGTACTGTCAGTGTGACCAATTACCGTCACTGTTGCTGCTGTATTTTGCTTCAAGCCATCAGCAAAAGTATCCAGCACTGTTCTAAAGTTAGGTTGAATATCTGCACGTCCTACAGCAAATGAAATATCACTTGGTATATCAAGTTTCAGCCTGTTATCCTCTGTTTGCGTGACGCCAACACCCGTTCCTGCAGTAGCTGCTTCCATTTCCTCTTTTTGTTTTTGCATTTTCTTGGACCAAACATTACCAGCCACAGCACCTGCAGCACCGCCAACTACAGCGCCGATGGCAGCACCTTTGCCTTTGCCTGCTATAGCACCAACCACTGCACCAGCACCAGCACCTATTGCAGCGCCCTTAGCCGTACCTTTTTGTGTTTCTGTCATGTTGGCACATCCACTTAGGACAAATGCTGTAATAACCGATCCAATTATTATATTTTTAACCATTTCAATTTCCTCTCTTATTAGTGATGCTCAAGGTATCAAACGCTTGAACAAGTTACTAAGACTACATCAATCTAATTTAGTGCGCTCTTGCGCTAACTTTTTTTGAAATTTTTTACTATTAAATTTCTTATATAAACGTTCAGCCCTTGCTGCAACCTGCCGCCAAAAATCATCTGACTGTTGCCGATAATAATGTTTAAAGCGTACATAATCGCGCGCTGTCAGCCCTATCTCCATGCTGGAAAAATATAATGCCGCGATATCTTTCATGTTGGCTCTTTCATTAACTTTGCTATGGATAATGACACGATGCAAATCAATCAAAAAAAGCTTTATGTTAGGCAAACTGCTATTGTCTAAGCATAAATGACATAGGTAAAAATCACGGTGATTAACAGCATTGTCATGTAGCTTCTTAGCTAATTTTGCTGATTGAATAATCAGTTGCCGTTTAAACCGTAAACTAGGAGGCTTCTGTTTCCAAAATGCGCACAAATCCTCCAGAGACGTGATATCTCCTAAGTCATCAGTGATCACAAAGGATTTTAATGTTGCTGGATTACACCCACGTTGGCCATAAGCAACGAGTGGTGTCGTTGCAATGTTTAAAGCTTGCATTTTTTCGATGGCTCGCACTTCTGTCATTGCACTAAGAATCGGTCTTTTCAGTGACAGCAAATTCTTTACAATCTCCATCCAACCCACTCCAAAATGCTGCTTAATAAAATATGACTTGCCACGCATTTCTACCCGCAAGGTTTTACGCCCAGGTACGTCACGGAACACCTGGCCATTCAGCGACATAGTAACCTCGAAGGCATCACTTTTTTCACCCATACCAAGCGCTTTGCGCATCGGTGCAGGCATGGAGAATATTGTTTTTTTATTACAGCCCATAGGCCTATTATCCAGCCTTGTTGGCATTTTTTATTTCTGCCAGTTGAATTAAGATATTTGCCTCAGCACTACCATCATTGTCCTCCATAATTTTTTTGTATAGGCCAAACCATTTTTTGACCATTTGGGTTTTGGCTTGTTTGCTAAATCCAGTGCCTGCCGCATTTCCAGCCACTGCTGATTAAATACTTCTTGATTAAATGGCTCAGCAGAAACGATGCCCGCATCGGCATTCTTAACGTGCATGGCATAGCCACAAGTCTCAGTCACTAACATAGGCGCTCCACTAGCCATTCCCTCTAAAATGACTAAACCAGTATTTTCACGGTATGCAGGATGGACACAAACATCTGCCCCTTGCATGAGCTGTGGAATGTCGTTACGTCCTTTTGAAATCACAACATGATCTTGCAATACTAATTTTTCAGCCATTGCCGCAAATTGTTTTGGATTATCTTGGCCCACAGCAACCAAACGCGTATTTTCACGTAATTTTTTTGGCATAGCTGCCAATGCTAAAATCGCACGATCCAAGCCTTTCATCGAAAAACCAGAACCGGTGAGTAGATAGACAAAATCATTTTTGCCAAATCCGAATGTTTCTCGTAAATGCTGGCGCATTTTCTTTTTATCCTGCAATGCAAATCTTTCTGGCGAAAGATAAGGAGGGATGTAATGAAATCGTTCATCTGGCAATCCATACCACCGCTGAAAATGTGGCTTCTCTGTTAAAGAAACAGCTAATACATGCGTTGATGAATTTGCAGAGAATATCGCTTTCTCACATGCAGCAAACCATTTTGTTCGAGGCGCCAATCTATACCAAAATCCCCGTTGCGTATATGCTCTTTCTATAAAACATGGGTCTGCAGCAAAATGTGCATCCAAACCTGCCATACGGTTATATCCAAAAATATAATCGAAATGACTGTTCTGAATAATATTAAACGTAGCTTTGATAAACTTTTTATATCGTTGATAATTAAACCAACCTTTTTGCGGCAGTACATGCACCCCCATCTGGCTGGGAGCCTCTCCTTGCCAACTAAGCGTAAACACCTCGACTTGATGACCTCGCTTAATCAGTTCATTGGCAGTTCGCAACATATCGCGCTGCATGCCGCCAAAGGGGAAATACTTAAATATGATAAAAGCAAACTTCAATAGCTGTTCAATCCATCTCGAATTTAGAAATTGTATGCGAAAATAGCGGCATGAAACGTATTTTACTGGTTAAAACCTCTTCGCTCGGTGATGTCATCCATAATTTACCAATAGTGGATGACATTCTACAGCAACATCCAGATGCAGAGATAGACTGGGTCGTTGAAGAAAGTTTTGCAGACATCCCTAGATTGCATCCAGCGGTAAAACAAATTTTCCCCGTTGCGATGAGACGTTGGCGTAAACACCTTTTCAGCAAAACAACCTGGTCAGAGATTGGCCATTTCAAACAAGCTCTTTCCAACCATGCCTATGACCTAATCATTGATACGCAAGGCTTAATTAAGAGTGCAGTATTAAGCCAATTTGCCAAAGGGCTGCGATATGGTTTCGATAAGCAATCTGCCCGTGAGCCTCTAGCAAGCTACTTTTACCAGACCACTTTTCAGGTCAGCCGCAACCAGCATGCAGTCGTACGCAATCGAGAGCTAGCAGCCTATGCACTTGGATACCCTAAGCCAAAAAACGCACCTGAATATGGGATTACAAGCATTATCAACAAACTTGAAATAGCATTACCTAAAAAATTTATTATCGGATTACATGGCACTAGCAAAGAAAGCAAATTGTGGCCTTCAGACCAATGGATTGAGTTAGCCAAAGAACTCTCATTAAATAACTGCCACTTATTGCTACCTTGGGCATCTGAGAGTGAACACAGACGTGCAATCAACATTGCGAACAGAATGGATAATGTCATTGTGTTACCCAAACTTACCATTACGCAGCTGGCATTTGTTATCAATCATTCACTCGCCGCGGCTGGCGTTGATACAGGACTCTCGCATTTAAGCGCAGCCCTAAACGTCCCTACTGTCGCCATTTATACTGATACAGACCCAAAACTAACTGGCGTTATGGCATCGTCAATGGGGAGTGTCATCAATTTAGGTGGTAAAAAACAAAACCCTTCCTCGTCATCCGTGATGAATGCGCTAAAACAAATAAACGTCGTACTATAAAAGTACGATTTTGATAATGATATTACTTCAAATGTTTGACGACAAAATAGGCAAAGCCCAACATGGCAATAACGATCATGACAATCCCAATAATACTCATCAACCCATAATCTGTTGAAAACAAATCAAGCCATATTTTCATTTTAATCTCCTCATTCTAGCCTGAAAAATCAGCGCTAATATCAATATGCCACGCTATCTAGGTCGCCTTTTTGATTTACAACAAACAAACATCATTTATCAGCCAACCCAGCAGTTTCCTAAAAAATAATTTAATGCTCTTGAAATATTCGCCATCATCTCCATATACGGTTAAGGTTTATTAATGATGGAATAGAAAAAATGGCAGACGATCAAAACACAGAAGAACAAACCCCTATGCAAACTGAAGAAAACCAAGAGGCTCAAGAAACAGAACAATTAGCTGAAGCTGAAAAGGCGCCAGAGGAAAGAATTGCAGAACTGGAACAAGCTTTAGAAGAGGCAAAAGCACAAGTTTTATATGTAAAAGCTGAAGGTGAAAATATTCGCCGCAGATCTTTTGAAGATATTGATAAAGCACGTAAGTTTGCTTTAGAGAAATTCTCAGGTGAACTGCTAGCAGTTAAAGATAGCTTAGACGCTGCGTTAGCAGTTGAAAGCGCTACGGTGGAAAGTTACAAGGATGGTGTAGAACTTACTGCTAAGCAACTACTGAGTGTGTTTGAAAAATTTAACATTGCAGAAATAAATCCAGTAGAAGAAAAGTTTAATCCTAATATGCATCAAGCAATCAGCACAATTGAATCTGATGCTGAACCAAACACCATCGTATCAGTTTTGCAAAAAGGCTATACGTTAAATGACAGAGTGCTACGTCCTGCTTTGGTTGTGGTTTCAAAAGCAAAATAGCCCTATTTACAACAAGGACTTGAAAAGATAAAAACTGTCCCAATCATACGGTTAAAGCAGCAAAACTTAATGAAAAATTGATAGTTTAAATTAACAGATACAGTATTTTAGAAATATAAGGAATAGAAAACATGGGCAAAATAATTGGTATTGACTTAGGTACGACGAACTCTTGCGTTTCAGTAATGGAAGGCGGTAAACCTCGTGTTATTGAAAACGCCGAAGGCACGCGCACCACACCATCCATCATTGCATATCAAGAAGATGGCGAAATCCTCGTTGGTGCACCAGCTAAACGTCAGGCTGTCACAAACCCTGAGAACACATTGTATGCGGTAAAACGTTTGATTGGCAGACGCTTTGATGAAGACGCTGTTCAAAAAGACATCAAATTGATGCCATACAAAATCGTGAAAGCAAATAATGGTGATGCATGGGTTGAAGTGCGTGGTGAAAAAATGGCACCACCACAAGTCTCAGCTGAAGTATTACGTAAAATGAAAAAAACTGCCGAAGATTATCTTGGTGAAGAGGTGACAGAAGCGGTTATCACGGTTCCAGCTTATTTCAATGACAGCCAACGTCAAGCAACAAAAGATGCAGGCCGTATTGCAGGTTTGGAAGTTAAACGTATCATCAACGAGCCAACAGCTGCAGCATTAGCTTTTGGTTTAGATAAGCAAGAAGGTGATCGTAAGATTGCAGTATATGACTTGGGTGGTGGTACATTTGATATTTCAATCATTGAAATATCAACCATTGATGGCGAACATCAATTTGAGGTGCTTTCAACCAACGGTGATACGTTCTTGGGTGGTGAAGATTTCGATAACCGCATTATCGATTTCCTTGCTGATGAATTCAAAAAAGACAATGGCGGTTTAGACTTACGTAATGATTTGCTCGCTAAACAACGTCTGAAAGAAGCAGCAGAAAAAGCAAAAATTGAATTATCTTCAAGTTCACAAACTGAAGTGAATTTGCCTTACATCACTGCAGATTCAACTGGGCCAAAACACTTGGTGGTTAAAATCACACGCTCCAAATTCGAGAGCATGGTTGAAGACTTGATTGAACGCACTATGGCACCATGCCAAACTGCAATGAAAGATGCAGGCGTTGCTGCATCTGATATTACAGATGTTATCTTGGTTGGCGGTCAAAGCCGCATGCCAAAAGTACAAGCAAAAGTGCAAGAGATTTTTGGTAAAGAGCCACGTAAAGATGTTAACCCAGATGAAGCAGTATCAGTAGGCGCTGCAATTCAAGGTGGCGTGTTGCAAGGTGATGTGAAAGACGTATTGTTACTTGACGTAACACCACTATCCTTGGGTATTGAAACACTTGGTGGCGTAATGACTAAGCTAATCAAAAAGAATACAACGATTCCAACCAAGGCGTCACAAGTATTCTCTACCGCCGAAGACAATCAGAACGCGGTAACGATCCAAGTGTTACAAGGTGAGCGTGAAATGGCATCTGGCAATAAGAGCTTAGGTCAATTTAATTTGACTGATATTCCGCCTGCACCACGTGGCCAACCACAAATTGAAGTAACTTTTGATATTGATGCAAATGGTATTTTGCATGTATCGGCAAAAGACAAAGCCACTGGTAAAGAAAACAAAATTACCATTAAGGCTAACTCAGGCTTAAGTGAAGAAGAAATTCAACGCATGGAGCAAGACGCTGAGGCGCATGCAGAAGAAGATAAAGCATTACGTGAAACAGTTGATGCACGTAACAGTGCAGATGCTATGATTCACAGTGTGAAAAAATCACTCAATGAGTATGGTGATAAGTTAGATGCTGATGAAAAATCCAAGATTGAAGAAGCTATTAAAGACTTAGAAGATGTGATCAAGGATGGCGATAAAGCAACAATCGAGGCAAAAACAAATGCATTGATGGAAGCGTCTCAAAAGCTTGGTGAAAAAGTAAATGCAGCAGCACAAGCAGAAGCAAATACTGAGAGCGCTTCAGGAAAAACTGGTGACGAAAAAACAGTTGATGCAGAAGTAGTAGATGCTGAATTTGAAGAAGTTAAAAAAGACAACTAAATAAGTCTTATTGCACAGTATTAATCGATAGCATTAACCATTAATGCTATCGACGCTTGCAACTGGGCAGAAAATTAAAACACGCTCGCAAGTGGCCTTCTGGTTAATAAGAGCGCAACTCATGATTGATATGATATATGGCAGATAAAAGAGATTATTACGAAGTATTGGGCGTTAATAAAGATGCGTCAGAAGATGAAATTAAGAAGTCTTATCGCAAGTTAGCGATGAAGTATCACCCTGACCGCAATCCAGATAACGCCAAAGCTGAAGAACAGTTTAAAGAAGCCAAAGAAGCTTACGAAATACTATCGGACAGTCAAAAACGTGCTGCTTATGATCAATATGGTCATGCTGGCGTTGACCCGAGCATGGGTGCCGGTGCTGGTGGTTTTGGTGGATTCAGTGGCGGCGGCTTTAATGATGCCTTCGGTGATATTTTTGGTGATATCTTTGGTGGTGGTAGAAGCCAGCAACGATCAAATGTTTATCGTGGTGCTGATTTACGCTACAACATGGAGATATCACTAGAGCAAGCGGCTAAGGGCACTGAAACTAAAATCCGCATTCCAGTGATGTCTACATGTGACACTTGTAATGGCAGTGGCGCAAAACTAGGTAAATCAGCGTCAACATGTGGTACTTGTGGTGGTCATGGTCAGGTTCGTATGCAGCAAGGCTTTTTCTCTGTTCAACAAACTTGTCCTAAATGCCACGGTACAGGTAAAACAATTGCAAAAGCGGATGAATGTACAACATGTCATGGCGATGGCCGTGTAAAACAACATAAAACGTTGTCAGTCAAAATCCCTGCAGGCGTGGATGAAGGTGACCGCATACGCTTATCAGGAGAAGGTGAAGCTGGTGTTAATGGCGGGCCAACAGGTGATTTATATGTCGTCATTCATCTTAAAAAACATGATATTTTTGAAAGAGATGGCGGCAACTTGCATTGCGAAATGCCTATTAGTTTCTCCACGGCAGCATTAGGTGGGGAAATCGAAGTCCCAACGCTCGGTGGCTCGGCTAAAATGAAAGTACCTGCTGAGACACAAACCGGTGCAGTGTTCAGATTACGTGGAAAAGGAATTAAACCACTGCGCTCAAGTGACTTTGGAGATTTAATGGTACATGTAGTGGTTGAAACACCAGTGAAGCTTACCGAAAAGCAAAAAGAGTTGTTGCGTGAATTTGAATTAAGCACACAAGCTGATGCAGGAAAACACAGCCCAAGAAATAAGAGTTGGCTTGATAAAGCAAAAGCTTTTTTCGAATAAATCGTTACCATACAGAAAGCGTCGCTAAAAAACGACGCTTTTTTTATTTCTTTACAAATCAGTTACATATAAGTCATCAAACTGCAACATGTCGTTGTTATAGTACACACTCTTTCAACAGAAGAGGAGACTAAAATGAATCAAAAGTTCATTCAAAGTGCAGTACTAGGTAGTTTAATGTTTGGCGTCCTTGTCTTTGGCAATTTCGACGCAAATGCTAATGGCTTCCATAAAAAAGCGAACAAAAATGGTGAAGTTGTTTCAGCTAACCAGTTTTATACCATGCTTGACCACACAAGCGACAAAGAAGTAGCGGTTACATTTGGCTTGCCAGATACAATCTCTACACTTAAAGATGCTGACGGTTCTCAAGCTGGTGTAGTTTGGACGTATAAAAACGCTGTGGAAAAAGACAGTAAAGAATTAGACGCAAACTTCGTATTTGTGGCTGGTCAGTTTAAATACGTTACTTTATCAAGCAGCTAAACCTGCTAAACCAAAAATAAAAGCCTGCTCCTCCCTGTGCAGGCTTTTATTTTATCTTAATCAGATTTTCCTCAGGGAATCTAACTCTCCAGTTGATTTTTGATGATCCGCAACTCATCTTCTGGGTCTGGATAATTCTCGTACTGCTGACCATTGGTTCTCTGATACCAATACTTACTGTTCCATTCATCACCTTCTATTTTATGCAGTACAGCATGTATCCAGTTAGCATAATGATCAGAAAACTCTTGAACAATTTTATGCGATGCATCCCACTCACTATCTAACGCAAGTTGTGTTGCTTCTATGAGGTGTTGCCTATTTTCCATCTTGACTGCAGCTAGACTTCTTTGGGGTAACTAATCGTCCCTTTTTCAATAAATTCAATCTTATATCCATCTGGATCTTCGACAAATGCAATGACAATCGTGCCATGCTTCATCGGACCGGCTTCACGAATAACTTTTCCGCCTTTTGATTTTACTTTTTCACAAGCGGCATAGGCATCATCAACCTCAATCGCAATATGTCCGTAAGCATTTCCCATGTCATAATGGCTAGTGCCATAGTTATAAGTCAGCTCTAAGACGGTATGATTATACTCATTACCATAGCCAACAAAAGCTAGCGTAAATTCGCCGTCAGGATAATCGTGTTGGCGAATCAATTTCATGCCAAGTACATTTGTGTAAAAATCGATAGAGCGTTGTAAATCTCCCACGCGCAACATCGTATGTAACATCCGCATTGATCTTCTCCTATTTCTGTATAATTTTTTTAAATTTCGCTAACAATTCTTCATTTGTTTCTATGATGTTTGGATTCATAGGTATGCAATCTATCGGACATACTGAAACGCATTGTGGTTCATCGTAATGTCCAACACACTCTGTACAAAGATTTGGGTCAATCTCATATATCTCTTGCCCTTGGTAAATTGCATCATTCGGACAAACTGGTTCACAAACATCGCAATTAATACATTCATCAGTAATCATTAACGCCATCGTTTATGCATGCCCTAATTTCTTTTTAATCGCTTCTTCTACATTTTTAGAAACAAACTGATTGACGGTACCACCCAAATTAGCCACTTCCCTTACCAGACTGGATGAAACAAACATATACTCTTCTGAGGGCGTCATAAACAATGTTTCCAATTTAGGGTAAAGTTTACGATTCATACCAGCTAATTGAAATTCATATTCAAAGTCACTGGCGGCGCGCAAGCCGCGTATGACCATCTGCGCACCCTGCTCTTGGACAAACTGCATCAATAAGCCACTAAAACCAACCACTTTGATATTAGGCGCATTGAATGTTTGTTTTGCAAGCGACACGCGCTCTTCTAGAGTAAATAAAGTGTTTTTATTAGTACTCCCAGCCACTGCGACAATAACTTCATCGAATAGATCAGCTGCACGACAGACAATATCTTCATGTCCAAATGTAATCGGGTCAAAAGTACCAGGATAGACGGCTATGCGATTTTTACTCATATTGACACCTCTTTATATGATGCATTTTAACAAATGATAGTACACATTGCCTGCTTTACCATGTTTAAACACTTCCCAATCTTCATTTGATTGTAATAGATACTCTGCTTCCGCATATAAAATACCACCATGATTTAAATGACTGCCAATAATAGGCAACAATTTTTCCAACCATCCTTTTTGATAAGGCGGGTCACAAAAAATTAGATCGAAGGTCTTATTATTAGAACTCAAATAATGCATTGCATCTGTATTGATAATTAAACAGTTCTCTGCTTTCAGTAAGCCTTGGTTCTGTTTTAAAGCATTTGCCACTGGTTTTGAATACTCCACCATTGTTAGCTCTTTAGCATTACGTGATAACGCCTCAAATCCCATAACACCAGTACCAGCAAACAAATCCAAACATTTTTTCCCTGTTAAATCCTGACCAAGCCAATTAAATACAGTTTGCCGTACACGATCAGGTGTTGGGCGTAAGCCCTCTGCATCCGGAAACTTTAGCAATCGACTACGCCAAACACCTGCATTAATCCGTACTGTATTTAGATGTTTACTCACTATTTAATGTCTTGAAAAGATAACTGGCACATTAGCAAATCGGTATTAAAATAGCAAAGTATGCGCTAGCAATCATTTTTTATTTATCGATTAATACTAGTTGGAATTAAATTTGCATCTGCGTTTACATATATCGCAATTCCCACAGTGGTTTATATAGTCTTCAAAAGCAAGGCTGTTAATTACAGGCTATGCTCACTAGCTGCCCTATTATCTATTTTACCCGATGCAGACGTCATAGCGTTACAGTATGGTATACCGTACGAATCACCTTGGGGCCATCGTGGATTTACCCACTCGTTATTCTTTGCTGCATCCGTTGCAGACTTGTGCACTTTGTTTATTTCTTATTTGCGCTCATCAAGCGCTGTAGTATTTCTATTTTGTTTTATTTCCTGTAGATCACACGCTTTTTTGGATGCAAGGCGGCCTAGGTGTTGCGATTGCATGGCCATTTGATCAACAACGTTACTTTTTACCGTTTAGGCCAATTGAAGTCTCTCTAGTCAGCATATCAGCGTTTTTTAGTGAATGGGGGTTAAGAGTTATTTACTCAGAACTCTTATGGGTATTTCTGCCTGCAGCAAGTGCCACACTTGCTGCAATAATTATAAAACATCGAAAAAACAGAAGCAGCAAAGACGCCAACTAATCACTTGCACCCACAATAACAGCAGTAAAGTGCGATAAATTTAATCGACGATTGAATGCATCTTTAATTTGTGCTGCCGTCACTTTATTTACTTCTTGGTTGAAGTCATCTAGATAGGTAAGAGGCAACTTATAAAAGCCAATCATTGCAACATAGCCCATTATTTCTTTATTACTATCTAAACGCATAGGGAAGCCACCCGTAATATTTGATTTAGCCGCTTTTAGCTCTTCATCTGTAATACCATTTTTAACAAAGTCTTTGAGCGTATCATTCACAACTTTTAATGCTTCACTTGCCTGCTCTTTTTTAGTTTGCAAGCCGATTTGGAATGGACCTAACTCAGACATCGGGATGAAATAGCTGTAAACGCTATAAACTAGTCCTCGTTTTTCACGAACCTCTTCTGTTAGTCGTGACACAAATCCACCACCACCGAGAATATAATTACCCACATAAAGTGGGAAATAATCTAGATCGCCTCGTTTCACCCCTGGGTAACCTAAAAGGATGTGGGCTTGACTGGCTGGATGTGGAATCTTTTGTTCATTTGCTGCCACCGGCAAATTGACAGCTGGTAAAGCTTTTACAGCAGGCGTTTGTGGTAATCCAGACGCTACTTTGTTTGCGATTGTTTGTGCTTCTGACTTAGTAATATCACCGATCAGTACAATCGTCGCACTTTTTGCGCTGTAATACTGTTGATAAAAATCGCGCATCGCTTGTTGTGTAATGGCGTTAATCGTTTCTTCCTCACCTTCTTCGGGCAAGCCATAGGGATGAGCACCATATAGCGCTTGCATAAATGCCTTATTTGCAATGCTTTCTGGTTGTGTGGCGGCTTCTTGCAAACCAGCAATGATGCGCGTCTTTTCACGCGCTAGCACTGCAATTGGAAAGTCAGGTTTGTGCAAGACCTTATTAAACACGGTTATTGCTTTTTCTTTCTCGCTCGTTAATGTCCTAAGGGTAAATGCAGCTTGATCAGCATCTAGAGACCCGCCAAATTCAGCACCTATATCCGCAAACGCATTTGTAATATCCTCTTCATTCATACCAGCAGCGCCAAGACTCATCATATGTCTTGTTACGCCCGCCAATCCTGCTGTGGCTTTTGTGTTACGTGCAGCACCTGCAGGAAATCCGACACTCATATCTAAAATGGGTAAGTCATGATTTTCAACAAAATAAACATCACTCCCCTCACTCGTCTGCCAATGCTCAATTTTCACTGCTGCATGACTGTTAAAAATAACGAAACTACATACTAATAAAATAAAAATACGGATTGTTTTCATTCTGTAACCTTATAATAATTCCTAAAAATCACTTCCCACTAATGCTAAAGCACTCACTCAGCTACACACTTAATGATCAAAATATGCTGCTTTAAATTACAATCAATGAATATGTGGCTGTCCTGCTGGTTCAGCGTCTGGATCTATTGGTTGTGGGTCAAGTGTTGCAACAGTCATATTGTCTCTGTTTAGATATTTTTTTGCGACAGCTTGAATCTGTTGCGATGTCACGGCCTTCAGTTTTTCTGGATACGTTTTTGATATACGCCAGTTATAGCCCATCGTTACTAACTGCCCTATCTGCATACCTTGGTAAAACATGGAGTCTCGCTCGTAAACATCTGCTGCAATGACAGCAGCCTTAACGCGATCTAATTCAGTTTGCGTCACACCGTCATTTTTAATTTTTTCAATCTCAGCTAACAGTGCTTCCTCGAGCTCTTTCACTGTTTTATCCTGTGAAGGCGTGCCTACCAATTCAAACAATGATAACCGTCCTCTGGTTGCACTATCATAGCCAGCACCGACACTTACAGCTAAAGCGGTCTCTCGTACCAATCGTTGATTAAGTCTTGCTGATTTATTTCCACTCAGCACACCAGCCAATACATCCAATGCATAAGGCTCCCAATTATTTTCAGTGCCTTCTGATTCACTAGACAAGGTTGGCGTATGAAATCCCATAATGACAAATGGAAGTTTACCCGGAGCTTTCACAACAGCTCGTCGTTCGCCCATTTGTTCAGGTTCAACCTGTGGTTTGCGCTCTGGCAATTTGCGCGCTTTCAGTGGGCCAAAATATTTCTTTGCCAAAGCGAACACTTCATTAGCTTGGACATCACCAACAACCACTACAATCGCATTATTGGGTGCATACCAATGTTGATACCATTCACGTGCATCATCAGCAGTCATGTTTTCCAAATCATTCATAAATCCAATCACTGAGCGTCCATAAGGATGCGCACGGAAAGCCATTGATTGAAATTGCTCATTCACGCGAGATTGTGGTTTATCGTCAGTTCGCCAACGTCTCTCTTCCATCACGACTTTAATTTCTTTGGCGAATTCCTCATCTGTAATGACTAGGTTAGCCATTCGGTCGGCTTCTAACTTGAATGACAGTGGCAAATGTGACTTTTCAAGTTGCTGAAAATAGCAGGTGTAGTCTGCGCCTGTAAATGCATTCTCTTTTCCTCCTACCTCTGCGATTAAACGCGAAAATTGTCCAGGTTCTATAGATTTTGTGCCTTTAAACATCATGTGTTCCAACACATGCGCCACACCTGTTTTACCATTCACCTCATCCATACTACCTGCTCTATACCAAACCTGCGACACAACCACAGGAGAGCGATGATCCTCTTTGACAATTAATTTCAGACCATTGTCCAACTCAAACTCTTGCACTGGCTCTTCAGCAAAGGCAGTGCTTGCCATTGCCAATAACAAAAAACACAACGTTCTAATTAACAATTTATTTTTCTCCAAGCTTCTTAAAGGGGATTTAAGCGTTTTTAGTCTATGACTAATATCTAAGTACTGCCTTCTGACCAACAACACTCATGGCAAGTTCACTGCCTGTTGCGTTGCCAAACACTTTCAACACATCTAATTTACACTAATTTTGATACAAATCACCTATAATCATAGTATCTGTAAGATTATTAAGCCTGTGAATTTGGCTTACTCATGAGCAAAACATCAGAAAATAGCATTTATGTTTGATTTTTTCAAAAAAAACAAAACACCTGACACAGAACAAAAGTCAAAAGTTGAGCCTCAAACAACTGAGGTGGAAGAACAAAAAACTTTAGCCACCCCTCCTGTTGTAGAAGCTGAAAAGTTGAGTCTGGCTGAGCGCTTAAAAAGAGGTCTGAGTAAGACGCGGCAGCAACTAGGTGGCCAGTTAAGTGGGCTGTTCAGTGGCGGAAAAATTGATGAAGAAACCTATGAAGAATTAGAGACGATCCTACTGACCTCTGATATAGGCGTGGCAGCAACGCAAAAACTACTTGACGCACTGAAAGCCCGCGTTAAGAAAGAACGTTTAGAAGATACATCTGCACTCAAGGAAGCATTAAAAGCTGAGCTAATATCTATATTAAGTCCGCTGGAAGTAGCCTTAGAAATAAATAATCACCAACCTTTTGTCATCATGCTAGCAGGTGTCAACGGTGCTGGTAAAACGACCTCTATTGGCAAATTAGCCAAGCTCTTTCAAGCACAAGGAAAATCAGTCTTGATTGCAGCTGGTGATACTTTTAGAGCGGCTGCAAGAGAGCAGTTGCAAGTATGGGGTGAGCGTAACAATGTGCATGTTGTTACTTCAGAAGGTGCTGATGCAGCAGCTGTCATTTTTGATGCAGTTAACTCCGCAATCGCTAAGAAAATCGACATTGTCATCGCTGATACAGCCGGTCGACTGCCGACACAAATGCACTTGATGGATGAAATTGCAAAAGTTAAACGAGTGATTAATAAAGCCCTTACAGGCGCACCGCATGAAGTAATGTTAGTACTGGATGCCAACACAGGCCAAAATGCAGTCAGTCAGGTAAAAGCGTTTGATGACGCTTTATCCGTCACTGGCTTAATCTTAAGTAAATTGGACGGCAGTGCTAAAGGTGGCGTCATCGCAGCGATTGCTGAAGAGCGTCCAATTCCTATCCGATTTATTGGTGTGGGGGAAGCCATCGATGACTTACGCCCTTTCAAAGCAAATGATTTTGTCAATGCACTGTTTGACAGTTAAACTATCGTATTAACTTAGTTAAAAGAAGAAGCGCTAACACCCTATGATTGTTTTAGACAATGTGACAAAACGTTACCCTGGGAGCCAAGAAGCGCTCAGTAATGCAAGCTTTACGATTGAGCAAGGTGAAATGGTTTATGTCACTGGTCACTCTGGCGCTGGTAAAAGTACACTGTTAAAAATGATTGCTGCCATAGAGCGACCAACAAGCGGAACTGTACTGATTAACAATCAAAACGTTAGTAAACTTCGTGCCTCAGCACTACCCTATATACGACGTAAATTCGGCCTTGTATTTCAAGACCATAAATTACTGTACGATCGTAACTGTTATCACAATGTCGCATTACCATTATCAATTAATGGCATAACAGGCGAAGATGCCGGCAAGCGTATTCGTGCAGCACTAGATAAAGTTGGTTTGCTGAACAAGGAAAAAGCCATGCCAATTACACTGTCAGGTGGTGAGCAACAACGCTTAGCAATAGCGCGGGCTGTTGTCTCAAGGCCTGCTATCCTCATTGCCGATGAACCAACTGGCAACCTTGATAAAAACTATGCATCTGATATCTTGGACTTATTTAATGCTTTCCAACAAGTGGGAGCAACAGTCATTATTGCAACACATGATGCTTTGGGTGCCGCGCGCAAACAACACAAAATATTACATCTAGACCATGGCATACTAACTCAACCAGAGGTCTCAGCATGAGCACTTGGCTGATACAGCAAACTCAGGCATTAAGATTAGTGCTTTCACGGTTTCGGCATAACCTACTCAGCACGGTCTTTATTTCACTTGCGATTGCAGTTAGTTTGGCATTACCAGTAATTGTTTATCTGGTATTAGATAGTTTCAGCGGCGTAACAACTACCCTAAAAAGCGAATCAAATATTAATATTTTTCTTGAGCCCAATATTGATCACACCGTGCGTGACAGCATACACAATATTCTGGCTAGTCACACAACAATTGAAAGCTTTATCTTCGTCCCAAAAGAAAAAGCATTAGAACAATTAGCGCAAACGACAGCTAATCAAAATATTTTAGCTGGTCTGGATCATAATCCTTTACCAGATGCCTTTTTCATTCAATTATCAACACTTGATTCTCAGTCCATATCAGCTCTTACTGAGCAATTGCGTACTATGGATGGTGTTGCTGAAGTACAAATTGATAATGCCTGGCTTAAACGATTAAACTACCTGCTAACAATTGGAAAAAAAGCCATGTTTGTGTTGGTCATCTTACTTGGCTTTGCCGTATTTGCCGTGATTGGCAACACGATTCGCATGCAAATATTAACGCAGCAGGAAGAAATTGAAGTAAGCCAATTAATCGGCGCGACCAAAAGCTTTATCCGCAGACCATTTTTATATGCTGGCGCTGCATATGGCATGATAGGCGGGTTATTTGCATTATTGATATCGAGTGGTGTTATATTGTTATTTAACCAGTCAATTAGTGCGCTTGCCAGTGAATATCAAACACAATTTAGCTTACATCTTCCTGATTTTAATGTGTTTCTAACGACCTGCTTAACTGCAATGATAATCGGCTTGTTATCTGCTTATCTTGCTGTGTCAAAATCTCTTTTTAAATCGATTAATTAAACGTTTTTTGCAACTTTTTTCAGAACTAGCACTCTCATAACAAGAGTGCTAAAATAGCATTGTAATTTTAAAAGGAGAACGATTATAACCGCTTTAACATTACCATCGATTTCGTCTATTGATAGCTATGACCATTATATGCGTACTATCAAAGCTTTTCCTATGCTTAGCGCAGAGGAAGAGTATGACTATGCGATGCGCCTGAAAAATAACAACGATTTAGAAGCGGCGCAAAAATTGATTGTTTCGCACTTACGCCTTGTCGCAAAAATCGCACGTGGCTACATTGGTTATGGTTTACCTCAATTAGATTTAATTCAAGAAGGCAACATAGGTCTGATGAAAGCTGTTAAACGCTTTGACCCAGAACGTGGTGTGCGCCTCGTTTCATTTGCGATTCATTGGATTAAAGCAGAAATACATGAATATGTGATTCGCAACTGGCGTCTCGTCAAAACAGCAACAACAAAAGCACAACGTAAACTCTTTTTCAATTTACGTAACATGAAGAAAGACTCAAACTCGCTCAGCCCAGATGAAGTTAATGATATTGCGCACGAGCTCAATGTTAAGCCAGAAGATGTGACAGAAATGGAATATCGTCTAAACGGTCAGGAAATGTCTATTGATATTCAGCATGATGCCGACGGAGAAGAATCTTATAATCCAATAGCGCATTTAGAAGCTGAAACACTAGAACCTTCTGCATATTTAGAAGCAGAACAAGATGAACAGCTTCAATCAACTGCATTGATGAGTGCACTAAATAGCTTGGATGAAAGAAGTAGACGTATTATAGAAGCACGTTGGTTGAATGAGAAAAACAATAGCACTTTGCATGATTTAGCCAGCGAATTTGGCGTTTCTGCTGAACGTATTCGTCAAATTGAACAAAAAGCCATGCAAAACGTTAAAAAGCTCATGCTGACTACTAACTAACTCTTACAGCTGTAAAAACAAAAATAGCCGCATGATGCGGCTATTTTTTTTCTAACTGAAAAGACTTACGCTGCTTCCGCGCTATCTGACCCCTCAAATTCAAGGGCATTGCTCATATGTTGTTTTAATATTTGCAAATCATCCATTTGTGCGCGTATGCTTTTCTCAATGTTTTCAAGTTCAAGAATACGGTCTTCTAAAGTATCGGTTGCTTTATAGATACGTTTAATGCTTTCTAGGCGACGACGTAATTGCAGCTGATGTTCGCGTACTTGAGACTCCATTGGCGAAATAACCGCTTTGAGCCAGTTTTCAACATCACGATTCGCCACTTCGTACACATGCACCACACGACTAGCTAATGTTTCGAAGAATTTCGTGGTCAGCGTCATTTTTTCATTGGCTATCATATTAAAAGCAGTATTAAACTGTTCTTTGTAAGCACGCTCAAGCTTTGCTAACTCTTTTTGATAACGTAAGGTTGAAAACGCAGGAGGTTCTGTTTTACGTAAGCCATGCTCTTTTGAGAACTTGTCATACATGACATCCATCATTTTCTTGATTTCATCAATTTGTTCATCAGAAGAAACCAAACGTCCTTTTAATTCTTCAAAAAAACCATCCATCGCATCACGCATGGTTTTTGTGAATTTCGCATTCACCATCGTCTCACGCGTGTTATGTACTTTTAATTTCAACGCCTCCATACCAAGCAATGTGAATAATTTATTCGTTTGCTGTGAAAACACGCTTCTTAGCGCCTGAAAGCGTTGCAAGCCTTTTTCAAAGTTTTCTTTA
>NZ_AEXL02000125.1 GCF_000242875.2 Candidatus Nitrosopumilus salarius BD31
CTTCTCGAATTGATCTTAACGTATTGCCATCATATTCACCCTCAGATTGGATTTCTTTTGTGATGGAATCATTTTCAAAAGCTTGTAATTGCTGTCCATATTTTGTGATGACATTAATTAATGGATAGTGATGCATTTACTTCCTTTTCAATACTCATTTTTACTTAAGGCGCTTAGCAATTTCTGTTACTCGCGCTTGCCAAGTATGATATTTCAAAAATCTTTCGTGACCTCGCTGAGCTATCTCTTGACGCTTATCTGGATGAGCTAAATAATATTTAACTTTAGAAACCAACTCTAGGTTCGACTTAAAAACTTCAATTTCCTTTCCAATCTCAAATAAATCTTCCAGTTCGTCACAACAATCAGTTAGTAGGAATGCGCCCGCAGCCAGTGCTTCAAACACTCTTAAGTTGACGCCAGTTCCAGCACCATAAAAATGCGTTCGGTTAATATTAATAACTATCTTAGCACTTGCTAATAATGCGTGTAATCGTTCACCCCAAATAGTTTCATCTGTGACTGCTTTTTTGAGACCATCGGACATCAAAGGGTAATTCCGCTGCCATCTATTACCGTAAACTGTTAAGACATCTTTAATGTTTTCTAATAGGAAAATTCTTCTTAAATCTGCGCTACCTATAAAAAGCACATTGATTTCAACTTTAGTCTCTGATTGTGGCTTAATTGGCTTAGCACCAAAAGGTAGGAAACTCGCATTAAGTTTTTTAGTTTCTGCAAAAAATTGAGTTGTAACTTTTGAAAATGAAAATATCTCGTCATAAATGGGTAATTCGTTATCAATAAAGAAAAGGAACTCACGTCTTTTTGGATATAAATTACAGCTATCTGTGTCATACAAATAGATTTTAAAATGATACTTTGATTGTAACTCTTTAAGAAATGCTGGCTTCAAGTATTTGTATAGACAGCCAATTATCAGCAAATGCGATGGCAGTGCTTTAGCAATATGTTGTTCAAACGATTGCTCAACCAATTTAGGAAAATGATAAAAACGATCCGCCCCACCTTCCATTCTATTGAGTGCTTTTCTATATGCCCCCCTAAATTTATAAAACTTTTTTTGCTTAAAATCGCTGCTATCTGCGTAAATACTTTTTATGCTAATCTGTTGAAATGCTTCATGCATTTCTTTTCCAAGGGGCAGTTCAGCTATCGCATCAAAAATTAGTAGCTTTGCAGTTTTTGTCATTTTAGTTGTTTTCTTTATCCACAATCGCCTCTACAAAACTCAGCTTCCAAAATGTTTCTTTTGCAGCTTCATCTGAGAACAATTTATTTAATTTATCAGTTGATGAATTACCTTCACTACCAGAACTCAACCTTAGAATGGCACTTTTCAGTTGAGTTAAATTTCCAAACGGAAACAATTGTCCAAAACCTCTTACCACCTCACCACCACCACCACAATCACTGCAAACAATAGGTAATTCTGCGGCCATCGCCTCAAGTAGCACCATACCAAAAGGCTCTCGATCCGAGGTTAATACAAACACATCAAATGCTTTAAAGAAGCGCTTAGCATCGGGAACATTTCCCGCCAGAATCACGACTGTACTTAAGTCTAACTCAGTAATTAATTGCTTTAACTCCTGCCCTAAGGGGCCTTTACCAGCAATATACAATAGACTATTGAGAGGTAAATGAGGTAATGCCTGATGAAAACCGCGAATTAAAGTCGCTTGGTCTTTATCGTGATGTAACCTGCCGACATTA
>NZ_AEXL02000124.1 GCF_000242875.2 Candidatus Nitrosopumilus salarius BD31
TACCGTTAAACAGTTTGGCAGCGATAAACGTCACGCACTTGTTATAGGTGATGTAATGCTTGATCGCTATCTCATTGGTAATGTTGGTCGCATCTCCCCTGAAGCACCTGTCCCAGTAGTATTACTCAGCAGCCAAAATGAACGTGCAGGTGGTGCAGCAAATGTAGCAGCAAACTTAGCGTTATTAGGTATTAAAACGCATATTATCGGCTGTATCGGAGAAGATACAGAGGGTCATCGGCTTAAAACCATCATTGCTGACATGAACATCGACACCGCTAAAATGTTTCACTCAGCGGCACGACCTACCATTGCAAAGACACGCATTCTGGGTGGGCATCAACAAATGTTAAGGTTGGATCAAGAGAGTCAATTGCCTCTTACTGCAGAAGAAAATGCAGCCATTATCTCGGCAATTGAGTCAGAGATGGCGCTAAATCCTAGCATTGTTATTCTGTCTGATTATGATAAAGGCTTACTTAGTGAAACTGTTTGCAAAAAAATCATTGAGATATGTCATGAGCACAAGATTCCTGTTTTAGTTGATCCAAAAGGTAATAATTACAATAAATACTATGGTGCAACAGCTATGACGCCGAATAAAAAAGAGACTGCAGAAGCATGTCATACAAGTATCGATGACGTAGACTTAATTAATAAAGCCGCTGCCTTAAAAAACACGCTTAAGCTCGACTTTCTTGCCGTCACCAGAGGTGAAGAAGGGATTACATTAATTGATGACAACACACATCAAATTAATGCAATGGCGCAGAAAGTGTTCGATGTATCCGGCGCTGGTGATACCGTTATTGCAACTTTAGCGGCAGGCTTAGTTCATGCATTATCCCCACAAGAGAGCTTACAACTCGCCAATTTAGCTGCTGGCGTTGTTGTAGGTAAAGTAGGCACTGTGCCGATCACTAAAGAAGAGCTTCTAGAGGCAGTATCCCGTCAGCAAGAAACGACGCAAGCACATAAGGTATGTGACCTTCCGAGCCTTCTGGAAAAAGTTGAGAGCTGGAAAAAAACACATCAAAAAATCGTCTTCACAAATGGTTGTTTTGATCTACTTCATGCTGGGCATGTCACGTATCTTGAAGCTGCAAAAAAACGTGGTGATAAACTCATCTTGGGCTTAAATACAGATCGCTCTGTCAGTGCGATTAAGGGGCCAGAGCGCCCTGTGGTTAATGAAGATGATCGCGCCCGTGTCCTAGCGGCACTGGAATCAGTAGATGCAGTGATTTTATTTGATGAAGATACACCATTAAATTTAATTAAGCAGATTAAACCTGATGTGATCGCCAAGGGTAGTGACTATACTGCTGACCAAGTAGTTGGTGGCAAAGAGGTGGAGTCCTGGGGTGGAGAAATCGCATTAATTGAATTAGTTGCTGGTCGGAGCACCACTAATATTATTCATAAGCTCAATAGCTAAATCATTTATGGTATCTAATAAAATATTAGTGATGGGGCCGTCATGGGTGGGAGATATGGTGTTAGCCCATAGCCTATTCCAAATCCTCAAACAGCAAGATCCAGATGTACAAATTGATGTTGCAGCACCTGCTTGGACTTTACCATTATTAGATCGAATGCCGGAAGTGACGGGTAAAATAGCACTGCCATTTAAACATGGACAGCTCAGTTTAACGGAA
>NZ_AEXL02000123.1 GCF_000242875.2 Candidatus Nitrosopumilus salarius BD31
ACAATAAGAAGCAACCAAATGTCCTTTTGTTTCGATTGAATCTCTATCTAAGAATACATATAATCGCCATAATTCAGAGTGTTTTTTTCTAATTACATTCAATTCTTTTTCAATGTTATCAATTTGTTCGGCGATTTTGTTTAGAGGTTTTACTTTACCATCAGTCCATAAGCATCTAGTTCTAGCAATCTTTCCTTTATCTTTTCGTGTAATATAGAGAATCACAGTTCCAGGTTTCAGATCTAATAGTTCTTCAAGATACTTTTGAAACTGAAATCTTTTTTCCGGATCTACAAAAGTTTCAATAAGATCCTGAATCTCATTTTTTTCTTTTCCATCTTCCCTCCCATGAACCATAAATACAGGTTTGTAAAGTTGTCTAGATTGTAAATCTGATATTAATTTTTTAACAACAGCTCTTTCATACTTAGGTTCTGTGGGTTCTGTTTTAGATTTACATAAACTAGATAATGTGAACAACAAGGCATCATCACCCATGTCCATTAAAGTTTCATAATTAGCAGCAAATCCACCATTAAGAAATTTCAGATATGCATAAACTGCATTAATTAACATGGCAGAAGCAGCAGCTTTAACTCGATGATAATAAACTCGTTCTGCCAAATAATAACGCTCTCTTACAAATTCCACAGCTTCACTTATGTCAGCAGGGCGTACACGTCCCTTTCTAACCAGAAGTAATGTTACACGGGAATCATTCTTAGTTTTTCCAGTTAAAGCGAAATTAGAGAGTAAACGCAATTCACGAGAAAATTTTAAACCCGTAAAGTATGAATCACGTAAAATGTAATCTACCAAGTCAGCACAAATAGTATTTCCCACAATATCGCCAATATACGGATGTTCTAAGTTAGAAACAGAACTGTCTTCTGGTAATTCCCCAGTATTTGGTTTATGGGTTTTTGGGTCAATTCCCTCAATAGCTTGTAGTATAAGTTTCAATTCAGCAATGAAATCATTTGCATCAGATTTATCCACATATTCTATCAAAAATGAAAAAATCTTTTCTTCCATACCACATTCTTGGAAAAAATATTCTAATCTTCGTTTGTCTGCCCATTGAGTACTTTGGAGAATATTTCCTTCTTTTTCTAAGGTATGGCCAAATGGGAGGTGTGCTGCATCATGTAATAATGCTACACACCTGGCAAGAACTTTGTCTCTGCTTGATAAAGATTGAAAATAGTTTTCATTTTTTGTTATTTTATCAGAGAAATTTTTTGAAATTATATCTCTATTTTCAAAATTTTCATCTATAGCATTCATAATTTGTTGAGCAACATGAATTGCACCTATAGAATGCTCAAATCTAGAATGTTGAGCACCAGGATAAACCAAATAAGTTAACCCAAGTTGTCTTATGTGACGAAGTTTTTGAAAAGGCTCAGTGTCCATTATTATGGATTCAAATTTTGTAATTTTAACATCTCCATGTACGGGATCACGTATGGTTTTTGAATATTTCAATAAAGGAAGCCAAGGACTAGGAAGTTTCAATAATTACCTATAGTCTTTTTATCTATTAAATATATTTGAGATGTAATTCTTCGATGAGATGTACAATATCAGTTTAGCATTCTTAAATATAGAGATCTGAATCCTAATGATATCCCATTTTAGAGCATCATCTGAAATTATTTCACAGCAACCAACAATTGCAATCCCTCATGTAGTGTTAATCTGGATGAACACTCATCATGCACCATGTTTTGATTCATTGAATTTCAGAATTATTCTGAATTGTATTGAATCTGAATGAATCTTTGAATATTCTAAACTCTAGTCTTTTTTTGTATGCCTGAAAACTCTTTGAAAACCCATTTATTCACGCATAATTTGTGAATAAAACCGTGTCACTAATTGTCCTTCGTGAATGTAAAAAATGCCATTATGTTTTATTCACAAATCTTTTCACTAGTAGTCAAAAATACCGTCATGATTCATGCATGAGATTCACAAGCACTCATTTCTGAACTGGGAATTTTTCTTATCGCACACCCTATCGTACACTTTTTGTACGCTTATAGTCATAAATCGTTCAATACAATTCATTTTAAAATACGATATCAGGCATGAGACATTTACAAAAATTCACACTCGTTAATACTGAAACCTGTGCCAACTTCGCATGGCTATGTTATAATGTGTGATCCTTTACCTGTTTTAGAAAAAAGATTTGATGTAAAACTGGATGGGCTAATAATTCTTGTAGATGATGAAGAAATTGGATATCATGTGATTGATGATACATTGAAAATTAATGTCGACAACAATACAAGAATTGAAATTGTTGGAGTTTTGCATCCATGAAAAATGAACCATGTTTTTTCACACTGTTGTCTACAAAACGATCATTTTCATCTTTTTCTTTCAGATTTTTTTATGCCTAACATTAACGTGATTGAAAGTTTTTCACCACTATTGATGAATATAGGAACAGAGAGAAGTTAAAAAATACCAAGTTGCCAGGAGTAAAAAATGATTAATAAAATTTCTAACTGTGGAATTGGATTTTTTGATTCAGTAGATGTATGTGTGATTGAAGAAACGGATGTTGGCAATATACAATTCTTCAAAGAGAATAAGAAATTTGATGGAGATGTTACAATTAACTTTCAAATTGGAGAGACAAACAAAGGGGAGGTTTTCATAAGAATTCAGATAAATATGAATGGAGATAATTTTTATTATGAAATACATCCGCAAGTAACTTGGTTGAGATTATTATGTACAACCGGGAAAAT
>NZ_AEXL02000122.1 GCF_000242875.2 Candidatus Nitrosopumilus salarius BD31
CAAGATTTTGGATGATATAACTCGTGAAAAATCTGAAGAAGTAATCCTACATGCCAAGAAGAGAGGATATCATATTGGTGAAAAAATCGCCAAAAAGGGTTCCATTCTGGGTTCAAAATTGAAAAAGAAAACTAAATCTGGAATAAGTTCTGGTATTCAAGCTGGAAAGACTTTCACAGATTCTTCACAAAAAGAATTGGACTTGTTACAAAAACTTGGAGACTTGAAAAAAGCCGGGGTTATAACAAATAAAGAATTCCAAGCAAAAAAGAAAAAAATACTGTCTAAAATCTAATCCTTTTTAGCTCCCCCTCCTATCTGGACTATCTTTTAATACTCCTATCAAGAAAATTCATTTAGATGGATTTTGGGTGACAACGAGCAACCTAGTTCAATTAAACAAGAAATTCTTGATAAAATTGCAGCGTTAATTACTGCTGCATTTGGTTTGGTAGCTGCACTTGCATGGAACGATGCAATCAAATTGTTGTTTAAGGAACTCTTTGGAACCCAAGACCAAGTAGGTCCAATGATTGCTTATGCTATATTTATCACAATAATTGCAGTCATTTTGACAATCATTGTGGCACGTGCGGCATCAAAAGCAAAAAATATCATTGTAAAAACATATTCTTGCAAACTTTGTGACTTTAAAACTCAAGTTGAATCTGAACTGATGGAGCATAATGTAAAAGATCACGCTGCAAGTCAAGACAAATTCCTGAGTAAATGATCTCTTTCAAAAGATAGATGCTTTATCATACAAGAATAGAATTAATACTCCTCCGAAAATTACAAAGGATGCCATAAAGTAGATCACAATGTGAAGCATGCCAATTTTTTTACTGAAATAATTCCCAACAAATATTATTCCGACTCCTATTAATATGATAATAATTCCTGCAATGATGTTTGGCAACTCCATCCTTGACTTGATTTTTACCCTCTATCTAAAAGATCCTTTAAATTCTATTTCAGTGTAAATTTTTATCATCATGGTTGTCAATTTAGCTTCTTTTCTTTCTATTTCGCTAGTTTTACTTTTGTCTGTATTTTTACCTTCTATGGTTACAGCTGATGTTGCATCTGGTAAACCCTCATGGCAGATAATGTCTGATCAGGTTTGTGGTGATGTACTGTGCTCTGATACTAAATCGTCTATCTTACCCATATCTGTATCATCAATTGCGTATTTTCCGCCTCCACTAAAGCAAATTTCTCAGGGTGTGTCTCCTTCAAATGTAACTTGTACCGAGGGAAAAGCACTTGTGCTAAAACAATCTAATGGATTGCCTGCGTGTCTTACTCCTTCAAGTATTGAAAAATTAATTTCACGAGGATGGGCAATTCATATTTTGCCTGATTACAGTGATGGAAATAACAATTCTGAAATTTTTACGTCTGGAGAATTTGTAACCGAATCAGAACCTGTAGCATATTTTGGTGATACAAAGGGGTATGTGGCAAAGCCTGTAATTGACGGAAATTATCCTGGCATCGTAATGATTCATGAGTGGTGGGGATTAAATGACAACATCAAAGAGATGGCCGACAAACTTGCATCTCATGGATATGTCGTATTGGCAGTTGATCTATATGATGGGGATGTTGCAACAACTTCTGATCAAGCAAGACAATTGGTTAATGCGTTTGATTCTGAAAGAGGAATACAAAACATGAACTCCGCAACATCATTCTTAACTGAAAATTATTCTACAAAAAACATTGGTTCTGTTGGATGGTGTTTTGGTGGTGGTCAATCACTT
>NZ_AEXL02000121.1 GCF_000242875.2 Candidatus Nitrosopumilus salarius BD31
ATATTTTCAGAAAATCAACTATATGCTTTATCTCTGAGTGTGAGTATAATATCACATGAGTATAGCTGGAATGTATATGCTGAATTCGCTAGAGTATGATGAGAACAAAATTCGTCAAACCCTTGACATGCTCTATGTTGATAGAAAAAATGAGTTTCGCGAATTGTCTCATGTATTATTAACTGAAAAAGCTTTAAAATCAATGCCAAATTGGAAGGAGTTTGTATTAAATTTTTGTTTGGATGTTGAAGATGCTTTTAAGACATGGTCTGGACAAACACCTCTTTCGATTAGTTCCCCTCAAAAGGCATTGACAATTTTGAGACAATTAGGTCATGATAAGACATCCATGAATCAACTTGCTCACTTGCTCAATATATCGTACAACCTATCTTTAGAATTCAAAGAGATCTACAGACGTCTCAAATAATCTATTTTTTATTTTTGATCTTAATACCTAAATTCAACAATGATCCTCTCTAAATATATTGGATTTCATGCTAGAAGTCAAATAAAATTTTCTTCTTCTTATGCCTCGAGTAGTAATTTTTGAGAATTTCTAGATTGATTTAGTGATTTCGTAAAATCTATTTTGGCATTATGAATTCTTGACAGGGATTTTCTCTTTTTTCTGCCCTGCATTTTTTACAATGACATGAAACATCTTCTGCTTTCTGTGGGTTGGGATGGTTAATCATGTGTTCAACACCTACATGATTGCAGTTAGCACAAGGTAAGGTAATTCGTTTGACCCATTCTCCCTGTTTTCCCATAACCATCATTGACTTGAAGTCAAAGAAAAAGGTTTAGAATCTAAGGGAAACTTCCATCATTTATCATTTCTTTGTACATTGTTTTTTCGAGTTGGGTCTCAGTTGTACTGCATTTATTACATGGAATTCAGTATTTAGTTAAAGAAGATATTCTGAAGATTCCTCCAACTACTCAAGGAACTAACTATGGCTCAAACCAAATTCCAACATGGATTAAAAATAATGCTTTGTGGTGGTCAGATGATGCAGCTGATGTCTGAGTATTCGTTATGATTTGTATCTTATTCATTTGTAAAAGAATATGTTTCTCCACATTTTCCACATCTGTCTCTGAATCCTTCTGCAGGTTTAGTCAGACCACAAAGCCCACAATATCTCATTATTCCTTGTTTTACTAATTCAAGATTGCATCTATCTCTATCCTCTGTGTTATGTTGATCTTTTGATTTACTGCATATGGGACATATTTCATCATAAGTCATATGATCCTAATTTTGTTTTCTACTTCTTAACTATTCTTTTCATGATAATATGATATTCCACATAATGTCCCTCCTCCTGAAGAAATACCTGTGATGGATGCAATCATCCATGCTTTACTAATGATTTCATTACATTTGCTTAATTCTTCACCTGTCAAATTTTCACATGATTTTTCTAATCCATCTAACATTCCAAATACAATTACTCCCATCACTAATCCTACGGCGAGTCCTGAAATTGTGGCAATTTTTGTAGCCATACAAAAATCCTCTTTTATCTCCTATTTGAAACAATTCTAGATGGTTTTTTGGGATTTTTTTAGACCCAACTTGCTCTACTAGTCCGGTCGAGTGACAAGAAAAAACATTATTTATTATTATGTTATGAACTTACTATGCCTATTTCTGATTGGAGATTCACAAAAAACCCTTTGACCTTGGTACGTGATTCAAAGAAATCTTCCAAAAAAAGACGAAAAACTATTGCTCGTTTGTTGATGGGGGAATGGGTTAAACCAATAGATATGAAAAATACTGAATCACTTGTTGCTTACAGAGGTGGAAAAGGGTATGTCGACACCAGTGATTTTTCAACAAAACGAATGTTGGAAATTTATTTTCTTGATGTTGGTCAAGGTGACGCAATACTTGTCCAGACTCCTGATGATAGACGAATATTGATTGATGGTGGGCGTGATGGAAAAGCTCACAGCTTTTTAAAATGGAAATATAATCTAAAAAAAACCACAAACAAAATTCACTTTGATGCGATAGTTATGACTCATCCTGACCAAGATCATGCAAAAGGATTGGTTCCTGTCCTGAGTGATCCTCAAATTACTGTTGATTCTGTTTACCATAACGGAATTGTACGATTCAAGGGTGATAAGATTGGAAAAATAAAAAATAAACAGCTGGTAGAACTTTATGATGATGTCACAGAAATTGACAAGAGGGATCTTTCACGTGATTATCAGGGGTTTGTTGCAGCACTAAATCTTGCAAAACAGAAGAATTCCAATCTTACAATAAAACATCTTGATCAACTTTCAAAAAAATTACCTGAATTTGATTCTGATGATCTAATCATCAAGGTATTGGGCCCGTTAAATGTAGGAACAAAATCTGAGATAAAATACAGATACTTCAAAGATAACGGTGTCACATTAAATGGAAACTCTGTAAGTCTCATGCTAGAATATGATCGATGCAAAGTGTTGCTTTGTGGAGACATGAATGAACCTGCAGAAACAAAGTTCCTAGAATATCACAACGGTTCAAAATTAAGAGCAAATGTGTTTAAAGCAAATCATCATGGAAGTCAGGATTTTACTTCCGCGTTCCTTAATGCAATAAAGCCCTGGGCAAGCGTTGTCTCTTCTGGAGATTCTCCTGATTATGGTCATCCAAGAGCAGTATTGCTTGGTAGTTTAGGTCGACATGCTCCGTCAAATATAGACAGACCTCTTGTGTTTTCAACTGAGATTGCAGCTACCTTCAAAGAAATTTCAGAAAAAGAGTTTGCCCATATGAGTACAAAATCTACCCCGTTATATGAGAAAACAATTCAGGGAGTGATTCATGTACGTAGTGATGGCAAAAATCTTGTTTTGGGAAGAGTGTTTGGAGATTCAAAATTGGCAAACCGTGAAAATCCTAATGGATATGACTGGGAATATTATCAACTCAAATTATAATTTGTAAAATTATCTGAACTAAACTCACAATCGGGACTTTTTGAGAGACAACTTACTCTACTAGTCCGGTCGGATTCAAACAAGAGAGTCCTGAACTGAAAGTATGAGTCCCTTTTGAGGACTGGAAAATGAAGTATAGAACTAACACTAATACTCTGATTAACCCCTAATTACAAAACGGATGTTGGCCTGTGAACCAACCATTTTCAATACTGAGGGCGAGTTGTGTTAAATTAGTTTGATGCCGTACCTTTTTCTTTATAAATAAATCCCAATTTTACGTTTCATGACTAAGATGTAAAGATCTTATGAATATCATAATCTGCTTAACATATTTGTCTTATTTTATATATAAAAAATTATTATGAATATGATGAATTGTGAATATATTTCAAACGTAAGTTATTAAAATGATAACTTTTTAAATATGCAATTTATTAATACTTTTGATGAAAGTTCATTCTCAAACATATAAGAAAAAAAACATTACTGTGCAATTGATAAAAAATGTGCCTCATCTCTTCATAAACAAAAAATTAATTGAAACTACCTATGATTTGGATGCAGAAAAATATGGATGCATGTTAATGCCGTATAAACAATATGAAACTTTGATTGATTTAGCAAAAGACTGTATTGATAATGGAGTGAAATAATTGGTTCGAAAAAATGCTTCTAGTTTAAATCCTATTGAGAGAGAAAATTTTTGTAAGGCAGTTTTAACACTAAAGAATACTAAAATCCCTGGACATGCATTAAATCGATATGATGAATTTGTAGCAATTCATTTTGGTGTCACTAGTAGAGAAAGAGCTAATTTACCTATAGGCGATGGTGCTCATGGTAATTCCGGTTTTCTACCATGGCATAGGGAATTTCTTTGTAGGTTTGAACATGCATTAAAATCCGTTGATCCAACAGTTTCCCTTCCATATTGGGATTGGAGCTCAGGTGATACATCTGATACTATTGATATTTTTAATGATGATTTCATGGGTCCTGCTGGAACTGTAAATTCAGGATACTTTTCTGGAACTGGTAATTCATTTAATTCTAATAGACCTTGGATAGTTCATCCGTCATTAGATCAAACATCTCCTGGTCAACCACCTTTAGGTTCTACATTGATTAGGAATTCAAACCTTCTTTCCGCTTCAACTCTGAATTATTTAATGGATCTTGGTGAAATGGCACGTGACTCCTTAAACGAATCTACGTATAATGCTTTTAGAAGTACTTTAGAACATCCTCCTCATAATCACGTCCATGGAGTAACTGTTCAAGGGCATATGGGATGGATGACCTCTCCTAATGACCCTATTTTCTTTTTACATCATGCAAATGTTGATCGACTCTGGGCAGAATGGCAAAGAACACATCCTGGATCGTCAAATTATACTCCTAATGCAACTGAACCATATGGGGTTCATCTAAACGACCCTATGTGGCCTTGGCAAGGTGCAGATACTACAGTAACTACTCGTACTCATACTGACAGCAATGCTTCTCTTAACACTTTACTTCCATCATTTTCAACTGCAGATTTGGTTACTCCTAATGATGTATTAGATCATATACAAAGATGTGGTCCATACGATACTGATCCAATTTCTAAACCAAAAGAATTTGAGAAAATACCTAAAGAAATAATTAAAGAAATCATAAAAGATAAAGAAAAAGAATTTGGAGATAAGAATCCTAAAGAAATAATTAAAGAAATCATAAAAGATAAAGAAAAAGAATTTGGAGATAAGAATCCTAAAGAAATAATTAAAGAAATCATAAAAGATAAAGAAAAAGAATTTGGAGATAAGAATCCTAAAGAAATTAAAGAAATCATAAAAGATAAAGAAAAAGAATTTGGAGATAAGAATCCTAAAGAAATTAAAGAAATCATAAAAGATAAAGAAAAAGAATTTGGAGATAAGAATCCTAAAGAAATTATAGAAACAGGCGATATTAAAATTGAAAACAATAAAGATGTAGTTGAGATTCTTTCTACCCCCTCAACTACTGTTTCATCCCCTAAACATCCAAAAGAACAATCAAAAGAAACTCTGGAAATAACTAACACATTATTTGATCCACTATCAAAAATTAATCATAGATTGGATATGTTAGAAAATGAAATTAAGGGTACTGCTTTTATTAAAAGTACTGAAAGACCCAATATTACTAAACGAGCCATATCAAAAAATACTTCCACCAAAAAAACAACGAGAAAAAAGACTAAAAACACTAAAAACACTATGCCTAAAAAATCTAATACCTCAAAAAGAAAAAGAATCTCTTAATAATTAGCTGGGATTTTTCTGACTTATTTACTCGTATCTAGTGTGTTTGATACTGAAGCTTTGGAGATTACAGCAAAATACCCTGATCTTGATATCCGTATTTTAACTCCAAGGGATCTATCTACAAATGGTTGGGATGTCAATACAAAAAATTTTATGAATTCTATTTGTGTTGTAGAAGGCAAATCCCTAAAAATATCAAAAATTAAGGGAATCTGGGTAAGATTATCTGCTATTACTCCTGATGAACTTTCTCATATTAAACAAACCGATAGAGAATATGTGGCAACCGAAATGAATGCCTTTTTGGTATATTGGCTAAAAATGATGAGCTGTCCCGTCTTGAACCCTCCTGGAGATCTTTTATTGAATGGCCCTCTATGGACAAGAGAACAATGGTTGTTTAAAGCATCCACTGTAGGAATATCTGTAAAAACAATTACTTATGATACATCAAATGCAATATTAGATGAAAATTATAAAAATATTGTAGAAACAATTTTGATTGACTCTAATTGTTTTGGAATAAATGATCCAGTATTAATTTCTAAAATAAAAAAACTTTCAAAAATATCCAATACTCCTTTCTTGTCATTGACATTTTCCTTTGAAAATAGATTAGAATTATTATATGCTAATCCAAACGTTGTAAATTGTTCTAATGAAATTTTAGATGAAGTTTTTAATTATTTTCAGGAATTACAATCATGATTTTGCTATATGGTACTAATTTTGATAGTCCTTTACTGGATATTTATAAAATATTGTTTCAGAGAAATGAATCTGTAATGTTTCTTAATCAGGAAGATGTAGGTAAGATGAGAATTTCTTTTGCAACTGACCCTGAATTAATCTGTATTATTCGTCTACCGAATAAAACAATTGATTTGCGTTCAGTTACTGCAACATATTATCGTCCATATGATTGGAGAGAATTTTCGCAATTCAGTTCAAGTTCATCTTCTGATCAAAATTGGCAATTGGCTCAAATTAATGAAAGTATACTTAATATCTGGACTGAATTAACTGACTCACTTGTTATAAACAAACCTAGTATGATGGGAAATAATAATTCAAAACCATTACAATCTGAAATCATAAAATCTATTGGATTTCGTACTCCTGAAACTTTAATCACTACAAATCCAAATACAGTAAAATCATTTCATAAAAAGCATAAAACAGTGATTTACAAATCCATTAGTGGAGTACGTAGTATTGTATCTAAATTGAATACCGAAAAACTTTCTGAATTAAATGATGTACAATGGTGTCCTACACAGTTTCAAGAATATGTTAAAGGAATTGATTATAGAATACATGTGATAGGTGATAGTATTTTTCCATGCAAAATCCTTTCTCACGCTGATGATTATAGGTACTCCTCAAAGACTGGTAGAACTACTCGTTTGGTTAAATCTACTATTCCTTTAGATGTTCAACAAAAATGTATCAAACTAACAAAAAAGTTAGGTTTACTTATTTCTGGAATTGATTTGCGCCAAAATCCCAATGGTGATTGGTACTGTTTTGAAGTAAATCCTACTCCTGGATACACTTTCTATCAGGAACAAACAGGACAACCAATAGGACAAAAAATTGCAGATCTTTTATCCTTATGACCAATGAATCTATCCATAATTATGTCTAGTACATTTTTTACGAATATCCTATACTGAAATAGAAATGATTTTGATTTTACTTCTAAGAGTAAACTCCATTGCGGTGTTGAAGTATTATTTTGATACTCTATTAATTATGAAAATTTTTATTCAATCATGATTCATGTCTGATGTTTTAAATAATTAATTTGTGTATTTGTTATGTGGTATTTAGAAAATGTGCTCATTGTGGAAGGGAATATGAAGATGTGTTTAATCGACGTATTTGTTCTGACTCTTGTTCTCTAGAAATTTCATGATTTTTTCATTTTATCTTGATTCAAACCTATCTGCGTTCATTTTGACCCCAAAACAGTAGCTGAATCCACGTGGATTCAAACCAATTCTCACAAAACGTAGATTGGTCTGTGAACCCCCCTTCAACACTGGGGGCGAGTTTTGTTAAATTAGTTTGGTGTCGCACGCTCAAATGATGATTTTCTGCCTAAATTTTAGTCTGGCTAAAACATCAATTTTATATATAAAAATGATGTAATGTGATTATGGAACCCGGTCCACAACCTCCATTGTAATTTAAAAATAAAGTAATTTTTCATAATATTTAGGAAACGCCTTATCTAATCTACCTTTAGAGAACTCGTGTTCTTTTGATACATAGTCTAGAGTTTCTTTTGAAAGAAATTTCCCAGAAGAAAATTTGTTAGGATACCAATTGTCATACACTAAATTCAATTCATACAACAATAACTCATCTATACTTTTGGCAAGACTTTCTAAACTCTTTTTGTCTTTTGGACATAAGTTTGAAAACCAATTTATCACAGAACAAAAATGTTCATCATAACCACTGTTTGGCCTTTTAACAAGTTTTAACATTCTAGCTACTGATCTTGATGAATTTAAATCCCTAAATTTCCAATAATCAGGTTCATTTTGAAAAATCCCAAAAATTTTTCTAGCAAGTGCATGAGATAATTGGGATATTACATCCTCCGCATCTTGATCAGTTAAAAGTAAATCTCCTCTAGCTACAAATTTTTCATCTAATTCCGAGAATTTTAACAATGACAAAAATAGTTTAACATTATTGATTTCATCTCCTTGTGGAAATCTATTGGTATATGATGCTATTTGATTTGAGTAATTCATTAAATCTATGTAATCGTTGAATTTGATATTTACTCTATCCATACGATATTTTGACATGGCAAGAGCATCGTCTTTTTTCTTTTCTAATTCATTTTTTGTCTCATCTCTTTTTTTAGATAGTATAGAATATAGAAAAGTAATCCCAGCTCCGGCACCAGGTAAAACAATACCTGGAATCAATATCGTATTAATCAAAGTAGTATCAGTTGATACTTCTGTTACTTGAAAATTAGAAGATTTGATGACGTCTTTTGTATCTCCATCTTGAACAAATACAGTATAATTTCCTTGTTTTATGAAATAT
>NZ_AEXL02000120.1 GCF_000242875.2 Candidatus Nitrosopumilus salarius BD31
GTAATAATTTTTTTAAAATAATTAACAAATGTAAGGAATAAAAAATAAAAAAAGAGATCTTATTGGAATGGATCAATGAATGGGCAGTTAACAACATGGTCACTATCCATTGGACGAGCAATACCAATATCGATCAAGCCAGCGTCCTTGTATGCATTAATGTCACCAATGGTCTCTAGGAGTTGTGCATTGGCAGGATTATTCCATCCAATCATGAAAATTCTCCACATTGGGGAATAATTTGCATCGCCGGGAGCGCCTGTTGCAATTCCAGGTTGAAATCCTAATGGCCCAGTTCCCGTCAAACCATTTTTGAATTGATACAAGTCTACTGCTGCTGAATTTGCAATCAATCTTGCAGATGTTGATGAACTAACAACCCCCATCATTTCAGCAGGGCCACTTGGAGTAGCATCTGTTACAATGTAATAGATAGCTCTGCCATCAGGACCCCATCCACGGTGAGCTATGAAAGTCACATTCATCTCTTCTGTATCGATATCAAGAACTTGGCCACCGCCATAAGGTGTAACATCAGTCAAAGTTTTGTCTTCCTTTACCATCATCTGACCTTCAGGCCAAACAATTTGAGGCATATTCAAAACAACGTCAACTTTTGTCAATGTGATTTCATTATCCTCAGCTGCTTTCATAATCATTGCTTCTGAATCAAGGATTCGTGATTTTGTATCTTCATTCCATGTTACATGAACATGTGAGGTCAATGCGCTGTACTCATCTGTTTGTGCAGGAGTACTTGTAAAGACTTCACCTTGAAATCCATGTATGCCATCACCTTTAATTCCGTTTGTAAACATGTATGTTTTTGAAAGTACTTCTTCAGGAGTGTTCTTTAACAAAGGAGCTAACTCTACTTGCCAACCTTGATTTTTGGTGATAACATCGGCATGAGTAGGATCACTAGAGTCAGTGATAATAAAGTACACATTTTCACCGTCATAGTATCCTTGATGCATTGGGATTGTTGCCGGAACATTTGTTCTTGATAATCTAAGTTCAGAGCCCATGTCTACTTCAGTTATTTCATCTTCATGAGGAATTACCATCATGGAATCATCTTTTTCCATCATCATGAAATCATCTTTTTCAGATTCTTTAACCGGAGTTACAGGAATACCTTTTTGTTGTTCTGCTTCCCAAGCAGCTTTACCACCTGGAATATCAGAACATAATTGAAGTCCACAGATGTTTGTGCTGGAACCAAATTTTGAAGTATCAGTTCCTTGACTTTTGAGAGCCTCTGCATCTGTGAAATAATTGGTTGTCAGTCCTGCTGTAAACAAGGGCAAAATTGCAAGAAATGCAATGTATCTTAGACTCTTGTTCATGGAACAAGAATTGAATTTTTGTTTAAAAGAATTTGTCCAAATTATATCCATTATTCGGCAAGTTCTGAAAATCGATTTTCCACATAATCCCAATTAACAACATTCCACCATGCATTCACATAATCCAGCCTTTTGTTTTGATATTTCAGATAGTAAGCATGCTCCCATACATCCAAACCCAATAAGGGATATTTCTGAACAGTCCAAGGACTATCCTGATTTTCAGTAGTTATAATCTCAATTTTATGATAAGTTTGATTAAAAACCAACCAACACCAACCACTACCTTGAATTGTTATTGCTTTTTCAGAAAATACGTTTTTGAAATTCTCAAAACTATCAAAATAAACATCAATTGCATCCTCTAATTTCCCCCCAGGAAGTTCATCACCATTAGGAATCATGGTTTCCCAAAACAACCTATGATTTTCAAAACCACCGCCAAAAAAGTTAATCGTGTTTCTATTAGATTCTGGAATAGAGTTTAGATCTGACAAGATAGATGAGATGTACTGAGGATGAGATGCACCCCCAATCTCCGCAAGAGATTTGTTTAATCCATCAACATACGCTTGATGATGTTTAAGATGATGGATTTGCATTGTCTGAGTATCTATGAACGGTTCTAGCTCATCATACCCATAAGGTAATCTAGGTAGTTCGTATTTTACCACAAACCAAATTATTGTAATCCACATATATTCTTGGAGAACAATTAAGAAATCATGAGGAAATTAGGAACAATTGATTTAGAAATTTTACAACTAGCAATTAAAGAAAACGGGACATTTAATGAAAGCAATTTAGAAAATTCAGAATTAAAAAGATTGGGAGTGGGAAAATTACTGGATTCGCTTGCGTCACTAAAAGATAGGAATCTAATTTTGCTAAATAAGAATGGCTCATTTACAATAACTAAAATTGCTAAAGAAATCCTATGGAGCAATAACATACCCACATGGGCAAAAATTCTACGTCTACTTCAGATAAAATCATGCAATATGGAGCAAATTCTAGATACTCTAAAAACACCCAAAGAAGAAGTAATAGAAAATATTGAGAAATTACGAAAAAACCAATTTGTACTAATGTCACCGCAGAGACAAGGGGGGAAGGTAGTCAAAGTGTACGAGATACTCCCAGAAGGAATTGAAGAAATAGACAAGACAGATTTGGAAGGATTTAATAAAATAAATTTTGAAGAATCAAAATCAAGAATAGAAATTTTAAGTCTGATTGATGAAATTGTTAAAGAAATCCAGGATTCTGAAATGAATCAAAGAAAGAAAGAAAATACATTAGAAAAATTATCTAAATTAAAGAAGGCGTTAGAGATTTAGTCTCATATACACAAATAATAAATTAGTAGTTTTTTACAGATTTCCTTTTTTCTTGTTATCTTTCTCATTAAACACCAGATCAGAATCACCGTCCGTATTTTTCCATTTTATATAATCTTCTTTTTGTTTAATCAGTTTTTCACGATATTTTTCAATTTCTTTCAATTAGAAATTTTATGTAGAATAATAAACTTAAGTGTAATGGAGGTTAACTGGCAAAGTCATCAATATCAACATAATCATTTTCAATACCCAAGTGATTCAGAATTGCATCTCCAGACATGATAATTCCACTCAAATTCTTAGCAAATCTATATGTATGTTAGATTATTATAGTATAAGTTAGGATGTTCATATAATAATAAAATTAGATGTTTGGGTCAGACTTAAGGCATTAGTTCTACAGGAGGGTTCAATCTTTGTTCTTCTTTAACACGGTCAAAACATTCTTCCATTTTGTCTAATTGACCCACATATTTTTCCCGACATTCCTGCTCAAGATATGTTTTTTGTAATTTTTGCCATATAATCTCATCACGAGGTAGTAATTTCTCATCAGAGTCATTAAGATTCTGTTTCTGAGTTAATGGAAATACAAGAGTCAAAAAAAAGATAGTGATTATTATTGGAATTACAATTGCAGCAAGAATTACAGGTTTCAACAATCACATAGAAATGGTATGGACTTAAGCGTATTGATGGAATTTATTTATTTTGCTCTAATCTTATCTTGTATTTGAGCCAAAATTAATTCTGCTTTGTCCTTATTTTCGTAATTTTCTGTTGATTCATCCATGATTGCGTCAATTTCATAGCTCTTATCTACCAAAATATTTGCAACATGATCATCAAGAGTTCCACTTCCAATTAAATAATAAGCAAAGACGGTATTTTTCTGACCTATTCTATGAAGTCGGTCTTCAGCTTGTCTATGAATAGCAGGACTCCAATCAAGTTCTGCAAAGATAACGTATTTTGCTCGAGTTAAATTGATTCCGACATTTCCAGCACGTATACCTGCAATCATTAATTTGGATTCGCCTTTTTGAAATTTATCTATTTGATCTTGCCTAAGAGTGTCAGATTGTCCACCAATAATAGTAACGGGTGAAAATTCTTGGAGGCTTTCATTTAGCAACTTATGAATAATTTTGTGATGACAAAATACCACCACACTTTCTTCAATCTCCATGATGTTTTTTACAAAATTAATCACGTGAGGAAGTTTTGCAAGTCCAGCAATCTGTCTTTCACTCTGAATAGCCCTATTATATGATGCAGATTTGGAGAATTCTGTGTCTGCACCTTTTTGTTCTTCTTCTAGTTTTTTCCAAATTTTATTTAATTCCTCAATATAGAAATCAGTGTCCGCGGCAATTACTTCCTTATATCGAACTTTGTCTTTTAATTCCTTCAGTACATCAGATTTTTTTCTTCTAAGCATAACATGTTTTTGCAATTCATTTCTAAGGGAAGCTCGCTTGTTTTCCAAAACAATTGCTTTTCCTTTTTCATTCACATAACAAAAATACTCACAGAATTCTTTAAAACTTCCGAGTAATCCGGGTTTTAAAATGTCAATAATTGGCCAAATTTCTGAACCTCGATTATAGATTGGGGTACCAGAAAGACCAATCCTATAGGAAATAGAAGATAGTGCAGCTAATTTTTTCACAGATTTGTATTTCTGAGTAGTTTTTGATCTAAGATTATGAACCTCATCGCACACAATTGTCTTAATTCCAAGTTTTGCCAAATCATTGTATCGTTTGAAAAGTAATTCATAATTGATAATGTAGATATCAGTTTTTGGAAGTTCCTGAGATTTTCCAGTTCTAATAATAGTGACGCTTGGAGATTCAGTTTCAATTATTCTTCCATTTCTACTTTTTTTCTTCAAAAATTTTTCAATCTCGCGTTCCCAGTTATTTAGAGTAACAAGCGGTGCAATTACAAGTACAGGGAATGTTTGTTTTTCTGTGGAAACATATGATAGTGTTTGGACTGTTTTTCCAAGACCCATTTCATCAGCCAACAGTGCGTTTCCAGAAGATTTTAGCAAAAAGTCAAGACCTTCTTTTTGAAAATTCAACAGTTTTCCTCTAAATTGTTCACCTGTTTTTGCACGTTTTAGTTTGTGTTTAACTGGAGGTAAGGTAGGTTTTGGAGCATATGTTTTTACAATTTTTCTTTGCCATATTGATTTAGATAAAATTTCAAGGGGATACCTATCCATGATAAGTTTAAGCTGTTTTACACTTTCAGTACTGTCTGGAATGATCACTTCATTTACATTTTCACCATACCAAGCTTCAGGAACGAGTCTTGAAATCATTCCAACCGCACGATCTCCTGTAACCTTCCAGCTCCAGATTTTGGAATATTTGTCTAGAACATATTCCAGCGTACCAATGTTTTCCATGGATGTTTCCATAATTTGTCGATGGAAAGTTTTTTTGCCTTATGAATCTTGATATTCTTATCGATCATGTAAGAATAGAGTAAAAAAGTACAAGAGTTAAAATAGGATGAGTGTTTTTATTTAAGGCAAAAGTTTAAAGATCATATACGCACAAATTAACAAAGATATGCTCAAACAAAAATCCCGTTATAGACCAACTGAAAAAACAAATAAGATTAAGATCGTTTTAATGTTCATAAAATTTTGGGAGAATTTATTGAGTTAAACAAAACGACATTTAAAATAAAAAATTGAGATCATAATATGAAAAACAATCAATAAGAAATAAACAATCGACAGAGAAAACGAATTTCAGATTACGACAAATTAGAACAAAGTATAAATTGATTTAAACGAGATTTTCGATTTTGTATCAGAACATATGTTTAAAATTCATTATAATTCAGAGAAGTTATGGAGTTTATTCAATACTCAGAACCAAACGTGGTAAAACCAATAATAATTGCAGCAATGCAAGATATGGGGAATGTTGGGAGCATAGTAATAAATTTCATTAATGATGCATTAAAAACAAAAAAATTCAGAATTGCAAAAACACTATTTCCAACATATGTGATAGACAAGGGAGGATACATTGAACTTCCAGATGAGAGTTGGGAGTATAGATACACAGATGATTTGATAGTTTTTGGCGGTGGAAAAGGTCAACCGCAGAGTAATTCGGAATTAAACGCCTTATGTCAAGATGTAATAGATGTGTCAAAGAAATATTCTGCCAAATTTATCTACACGTTAGGAGGATTTCATACAAATAGAATATTTGAGAAAAATCCTAAAACATACATTACCACCACATCACAAGAATTAACAAAACAAGTGGGAGGGTTGGGCATAGATACAACGCCGCAAAAATCAATAATCACAGGATTTAATGGGTTAATTCTAGGATTTGCAAAGAAAAATAACATTCAAGGAATTGGAATGTATGGAGAACTAAACGAACCTGAAATTCCACAATATAGAGCTGCAATAAGCATAATCAAAATAATTGAAAAATTAACTTATAGAAAATTAGGAGATACTACTCAATTAGAAATAATGGCTCAAGAAATTGAGCAAAAATTCAAGAATTAAAATCAATGAGCATTCCCAACTTTGTGAGGCTCTGTGTTTTCATCGTGACAATCACAGCTACAAAGATGAGTCTTATGATTATTCATGCAATCAATACACTCAAAATGTTTTCTACTCTCACAAGATGCACAAATCATACTATATCCTGTATACCATAGATGAATTTGAATTTTTTCTATTTTAATAAGAAATTCAGTATTGTACTTCACTTCGCCCAAGAAGATCGTCAGTCAATTCAACATATCCTTGAGGATCAAGTTCCTTTGCAAATCCTTTGTCAATATTTATCAGATAGATGGAATGGAGATGTGCATTTAGGATATCATCATATTGGACCGCTGGATTTTTGTAATAACGATCACATAGGTCTTTAATTTTTTGGACTTCATCTCTATTGCGAGCAGCTGGAGGCAACAAAAAAATTTTAGAGAAAGGTAAAATCCCAACAACAGGTGTCGCCAAGGAGAATTTTGAACAATATTGACTGTATCTAGCAATTTTACTCATAATTCTAGCAGCAAAATAATCTACTGTATCCATAGCATGTTCTGGTGGTGTAAAACCAGTTTCAATTTCAATGATAGTATTACCTCCACCTTTTTTTGCATAAATATCACAAACTAAAATATCCGACACATCTTTTTCAACTTCTACGGAATAACCTCTAGAAATCAAAGTATTTGCACATATTAACTCTAAAATGGAATGATTAATCTTTACAAGGTTTTTTTTATACATTTCAATTAATTGTTGTCTCACATGGTTAAGTTTCGGAATATCATTTTCTTTGAGATTTGTTGAGAGTTTTTTGGTCATCTCGTTTACATCGTTACTGAATTTTTCTAAATCCATGATTCACGATAGAATAATTTTGCTAGTTTAAGAAGTAATAGGATTCCAAATTTGACAGTCTAACCCTGTAAAATTATCAAAGTTACTCAACTAAAATTGAAAAATAGCGAATTTTTATTCATACTTTGGCTTAACTGTAAAAATCATGATTGAGTCATGTGTACAAAGATAGGACAATAATCATAGGATTATTCACGTTTTTGATGCTATTTTCATTTGTTCAAACTTCTGAAGCCACACTATGGGATTTCATCATAGACTTGGATATGCAAAAAGGGTCAATCTATCCTGGAGAATCAGTGATAGTTACAGGTAAAGTGGTTGATCAGGCATACAAAACACATAGAGGGGTAGAAGTTTTCATAAGAATAGGATCTGAAACAACTAAAGCTTTTACAGATCCAGACGGGATTTTTAGAGGAGAAATCAAAGATTTTGAAGGAGTGCCTGGAACATATACCGTTAACGTTGTAGCATCATGGTATGGAATGACTGGAATGCAAAATGCAGAAATTCAGGTAAAGGGAGAACCATCGCCCATTACAGCATTACAGAAAAAACTTGCCACAGATGAGGCCATAAAATATCTCAGTTCTAACGAGAGTGACTTTGAGAAAAATCCGATAGGACAAACATTGTTCAAATATTATCATGGACTGCTCAATGAATTACTGATTGAACAAAGAGATGCAGGGAAACCATCAGCAGACCAAATTTTCTTAGAACAACAAAGATTAATTTCTGAAAATCTAAGAAATCAAGCAATTGATGAATTTGGTCCTGGCGCAGGAGTCTTTGATGGATACAAGTATAACGATTACATAAACAATCTTAATCCAGAAATCAAAGACTTAGTTCAAGATCAGTTAAACTACACAAAAAATGCATTCGAGGAAGCACAAAATATCAGAGATGAAATTATTGCAAATGGTGGAACTTATGAGGAAGCAAGAAAAGCATATTTGGATAGAATTTCAATGCCAAAAGAATTACTTGAAAAATTCAACGAAGAGCAATTAGAACGGATGAAAGAAAATACAAAAAATCAATGAACGATTGATAAATTCTACGCGGGGCTTATATTCAAAATTAGATAAAAGTAATGTATGAAAATAGATATTCCATTGCGATGTCCATCTTGTGGAGGAAAAATGTATTCCATATGTTATGAGTCAGCATTCACCATACTTAAGAAAAGAAGCTGGCAAGTGTGTAAAGAATGTAATTTCGAAAGAAATTCTGAAGATTTTAAAAAATCTATTTGCTGTACTTGACAGCATTTTTAATTTTTCTAAACAATTTTTAACCCAAATTTGACAAAAAATGTAAGTTGAAGATATACCACAAATCAGCATGCGTTACTTGTAAAAATACAATTACAGCATTAGAAAGAATGAATGCAGATATTGAAAAAAGAGACTTTTTCAAAGACCCATTTTCAGAGGCAGAACTTAAAAAAATCATCAAATCTACAGGAAAAAAGCCAGCAGAAATGCTCAGAAAAAGAGACAAAACGTACAAAGAATTAGGTTTAGAAAAAACCAAAATGACAGATGCCCAACTCATCAAACTGATGGTAAAATATCCAGGATTAATTTTACGACCAATAGTAATTGTAAAAAACAAGACACATGTGGGAAAGATAGATGTTAAAAATCTAAAATAACCTAAGACTTGTTTTCTTGTTCAAATATTCTAACAGCTTCCAAATGAGAGCAATTTGCCTTTAGACCTTTACCATGATGAAATTTGTAAAAGTTCTTGAATCCTGGGCATTCACATGTGTCAGAAGTGACAAAATAAGATTTTTCAGGATCAGACGATGATTTTATCTGAAATAAACCATCATCGATTTTCACTACACCACCAGTTTCAACAAGTTTCTTTGCTTTTTTTACAGTATTAGCACTCATGATATCATTGAATTGGGTTATTTTCTATTCTTTAATTTTTTCCTTACATTAACCCATTCTTTGTTATCTTGGGCCATTGCATTTTCATATAGAAGTTCAAATGTCCAATTCAGAATTTCACCCCATATTGCCCTAAGGGATTCATCATCAGTCCACACCACACTTGTTTTGACTGCAGTCATTGCAAGAATATTTTTAGAATTCTTTGTTGGATTTTTATTCCATTTTTCCAATACTCTGTCACAAAATTCAAGTATTTCTGACTTGGTTAAAACTAGCCTATCAGGATCAAAAGATTCTTTTTTTACCATATAGGAACAGAGCAGTACTAAATTATAATATTTTTAGTATAAAAAAGATACATCATATGTTCATAAAATACTTAAATGATACAATGACGTATTATAACAAGACGAGAGACTTGCTTTTCTGCCCGAGTAAAGCCTAGAATTCGTTTCACTCTCGTCTGTTTTAATATTCAAACAATGTTTTGAACACGTCCTATTTCTCCATTCTCTAACTCAACTTTAATCCCATGAGGATGAAAATTACTAGAAGTGAGGATTTTCCTGACTTTACCATCAGTCAAGGCACCGGTGTGTTGGTCATGTTTTTGTACAATCTGGACATTCATTCCTATTGTTATTTCATTTCTTGAAGGTGTGTTTCTCAATAAAACATTGCATAAACGAGTGATTCTAAGTCTTTGTTTTATAAAATTGAGGGGTTTTGAAAATTACTCAAAACGATTTTTTTAATTTTGTTTGTGATTTTGGAAACATTCTCTGCAATAAACAGGTCTGTCGTCTCGTGGTTTGAAAGGTATTTGACAATCATTTCCACAGTCACCGCATTTTGCGTCAAACATTTCTCGTGGTCTATCGTCTCTTCTACCAAATCTAGAACCTCTATCATTTCCACCATAACCACCAGATCTTCCACCGAATCTACCACCAGGTCTTGGAGCTGGTTTGTGATTTTGGAAACATTCTCTGCAATAAACAGGTCTGTCGTCTTTTGGTTTGAATGGAACTTGACATTCATTTCCACAGTCACCGCATTTTGCGGTAAACATTTCTCTTTCTCTATCAAAGGACATGTCTTTCTAAAATTCGTGTATATTGCGAGGTAATTAAACTGTGGGAAAAACACCTAATGTTATAAAGTAATTCCACGCCTTGAGATTATTGAGCATGAAAAGGTATGTTGCCACAAGAATGGCAACTATGTTTGGAGTTTTGATGATTACATTATTGATTACAATTGCCCTTGTAGGCTCAAATATGGATACAATACTAAAACAAGGAATTGTATTTCAAGTAAGATCTGAAATTACTGAGAACCCATCAATTGCACAAAGTTTTTCATCAGTTGATGAATTTGAAGCATTCATTCAAACTCAGATAGATCAAAGAGTCAGGGTTTTAGGGCTGGACGAACCATGGTATTCCCCTCAAAGAATAGGCATCACAATGTACAAAATTTTGCTTCTTGACTTTGGACATGCCACATTTCTTACAAGTGATTCAGGTTCATCGGACGTTAAAGACATATTATTTGAAAAACTACCTAGAACAGTTTTACTTTTTACGACTGCAACAATAATCATATCTGTCATTGGGATCTTTTTAGGAGCTTTATCCAGCAGTAAAATTGGCTCAACCATAGATAGAATTACTTCAAGTTTTGCAATAATTAGTTCCAGTTTTCCAGTGTGGTGGATTGGAATGTTAATGATTTTTTTATTTGCATTTACATATCAAATATTTCCAGCGAGAGCAACTCCAGATATTCCATCATCGGACCCAAGATACATTGGTTCTTTGTTGTATCATATGGCATTGCCACTAATCACAATTGTAATGATAGGGTTTGGATCTTGGGCATATATGGTAAGGAATTTTATGATTGGAATAATGCAAGAAGATTTCATCATGGCCAAAAAAACAATTGGAGTTAATCAAAAAAAAATCATCTATACACATGCGCTAAAAAATGCAGCACCTCCAATTGTCACAATTCTTGCATTGAGTTTATCAGGTTCACTCGGAGGGGCAATCATCACAGAAGCAGTGTTTGATTGGCCAGGTATGGGGCGGTTGTATTTTGAAGCAATATCAGTAATGGATTTACCTGTAATCATTGGCGCTACATACTTGCTAACAGTTTTCTTTTTAATCAGCATATTCATTGCAGATTTACTGTATGGGTATTTTGACCCCAGAGTGAGAGCAGGTCAATGAGCAGCATAACACCTCAAGAAATAAAAGAAGAATTTCTTAAAAGCAAGATGGGAATTGCAGGAATTTCAATTCTGATGATTCTTGTCGTAATATCAATAATTGCAATAATCATAATTCCTGTTGAGACTTTTCAAGAATGGAATAATCCTGAAAATTGGATTGCATATCCAAAAATTGCAATTCCAGCGTGGGCAAATACATTCATGATTGAGAAAATTCCCGAACATAAGATTTTAGAAAACCCCAACATCCAAAACATATCTCAAGATGAGATATCACTTACTTCACATCAGTTTGGAGTGAATTTCGATTATGATGATTTCCCAAATGATTTCATATACATATTTTCATCAGAATATACAGGTTCGCCACTATTACAAATGTCAGTTTTACGACCTGACGGCATCAAAATTGAATTACTGACCACATCACTTCCACGTTCTAATTCTAAAACTATTCATTATGAAAGAATATTTTCAACAGACGAAGCAATAAAGAAAAACTTGTCATTTCAATCAGAGAAATTTGAATTCGCATTAGATAATTTATCTGCTGAAGACATTGTTTTTTCAAAGGCCCAAACAAATGAACCTCTTAAGGGAAATTATATTTTTTCCATAGATTTGTATGGGATAAAATCCGAATCTAAGATTAACGAATCAAAATTGATCATCGGCGGTAAAGCTTTTGGGTTAATGGGTACTGATGAATTAAGACGAGATTTGGCAATAGGGCTTCTATGGGGAACTCCTCTTGCATTGTTCATAGGTCTAGTGGTATCTATCGCATCTGTGATTATGGGGTTATTTTATGGAGTATATGCAGGATACAAAGGTAAAAAGACAGATGAAGTGATGATGAGATTCAATGATGTCATTTATGCATTGCCAGCATTGCCATTTCTCATCATACTTTCAGTGACAATTAGCAACAGCATATTTTTGATGGTGGGATTTTTAATGATTTTTGGTTGGGTAGGAATAGCCAAAGTATCTAGGAGTATGTCACTTCAGATCAAAACTCGCGGATACGTAGATGCTGCAAATATGATGGGGCAAAAGGATTCCAAAATAATACTCAAACACATCGTCCCACAATTACTACCATATGCATTTGCAAGTATAGCAATTTCAGTTCCCGCAGCAATCACTACAGAAGCAGGTCTTAGTTTTCTAGGATTGGGAGATCCATCATTTCCAACATGGGGTCAAATTTTACATGATGCAAATACATTCGGGGCAGCTGCAAGAGGATTATGGTGGTGGATTATGCCACCAGGGATCATGATTGCCATAACAGGCCTTGCCTTTGTGTTTATTGGAAATGCACTAGATGTGATTGTGAACCCTAAATTAAAGAGATAGTTACAAATCATAACTGCGAATTGTGTTTAAAGCAGAGTCACTTAGTTTAATGGTATATGTAAGAGAATTAGGATCATCTTTGGTCTCTGATAAAAGTTCAGTGAACTTTACTTTCTCATCTTCAGTTGCTCCTGCTTCATGAGCACATAGATTAAACGCCTTTAGATTCAAATTATTTTTTAGTAAATAAGATATGAATCTTTTATAATCTTCAGGATTGGTCCAACTTTTATTTTTCTCGGAACATGCTGCAATCCAAACGTCTACAGAATTATGAAATATTACCTTTTTACGAATTTCATCTAGAGACATTTTAATTTAGAAATCTGCACGTTGCATCTTGGAACCACAACGTGGACAAGTGCCACCTTTGTGTTTGTTGCTACAAACAAGACATACATAACGAACCCCACCAGAGCCGCCTTGCGAACCCATTCCGAAGAACCCACCGCCGGTTCCAGAATCACCGTCATAGTTTCCCATACGACTCATTTGTCGTCTCCTCATTATCATTGGCAACATAATGAAAATTGCCATTACTAGTCCTATACTAATAAACCATGGAACTCCCAAATAACCAAGAATTATCTGCAGTCCAATACTAAATACCAATGAAGCACCTAAAAAAATGTAATATCTTTTAAGCTGAGGATTCAAGATAATAAAATTTGTTCAAAAAAGGTTATAAAGTTTTGTCAGTTTTTTTCTTATTTTTCACCACAGTTTTTGCGTATATCATACAATTGAAAGTGAAATGGAATTACCATTGCTATCCCATGCAAAAATAGATTCATCATTGTAAGGGGATTTAATGATCAAAGATACTAACCCGAAGAAATTATGCAGATCAGTCACAGAAGGTTCAGCAGAACCACTTGGGTGAGAGTGAACAATTCCAACATAGCTCATATCAAAAGGCAAAAAAGAGTGAGGGAATCCAGCGAAAGTAGGACCACTGTAATTAAAGGGCGGGATTACAAGTCCATCAATTTTAATTTCACCATTTTTGGACTTGCCTTTTAAAATCAATATTCCTTCATTGGGATGCTTCATTTGACAATAAGAGACAATACTGTCAAGGACATCTTTTTGAAGCAATACCTTTCGCTCAAAGTTTCTCTTTTTAAAAATCACAGTTATCATCTAGTTTAGAACTAATTTAATTTTAAGATGACGAAATGGTGTAAGAAGTATTAGAGAATTTTTTGAGTTTTTTCTCTATTTCAGATATGAGACGGGGTATTTTAGAGTCAATATCATTAATTTCGTCTTGAATAGTTTTAGATTTTACTTCAAAATCATCTTTAAGGGACAGATTTTTTGCAAATTCGTTTTCCAAAGAGTTCAAATCAACAGGTCGGAGGGAATTCATTTTATTTTCCATTAAATTGTATTTTTCAAAAAATTCTGAAACCTGATTTACAAATCCATCAAGACATTCTTCAGTCTCAGTTATTTGTAGAGATGTCTTGTCAACGTCTTTTACAGAAATCGCTCCGGAGTTTATTCCTTTACGAACATTTTCTAAAATTACAATTATGGGATCTTTGTTAGAAGGAAGAAGAACATCAAATGGTTCTTCAACTAGTTTAGAAAGAATATTTTTTTGATCTTTATCTAATGAAGAGGCATATTCATATCTGCTAAGAGGGCGTGAAATTTTTGTAAATTGTGAATCAATTTCATTTTTAATTTTGGATTTTTGAGCAGAAAAAACATCCAATTCATTTTTCAAATTAATATATGATTTGTAGGCATCAGATGATTTTATCTGCTCAATTGATTTTTCTAGCGAGGTGATTTTTTCTGACAGAGATTCTAAGGAGGTGTTAGTGTCAATGATTTTTTTAGAGTGTTCAATTCTGTCAGTCTTTAGATTTTTAATTTGATTAACCATATCAAGAATCTCATCAGATGTGAATTTTGTAGCATCAAAGTTCTTCAGTATTTTATGAATTTCAGAATAATTAGTATTCATGACTTCAAGATTTTCTTTTAATTGAGCAGCATATTTTTTTGCAAAAATATGAATAACACGAGTTTGCCTTCCCAAAACATCTCCAACTTTTTTGAGGATTTGATTCAAAGTAGAGTTCAATTTTTTTGCATCATTTATAGAGTTAATTTTAGGCAATGAGGATACGTCTTTTTTGATAACATCAATTACTTGATTTTTACCCCTAACTACAATGATAGCAAGATGCTTATCAATATCATCTACATTTAGATTATCTTTTTCTAGAACACTCCCGATTTTAATCAGATCATCAATTAATGGTGCTGTTTGATCTCGTAGATTTTTTATTGCAGATAATGTTTGAGATTCCCGTAATTTACACAGTTCAGTCACAACTTTAAGAACATCTGGGAGATGGATTGTTTTATTCTGAAGTGCTGACTCTTCTTGTTTGTCATCATTTTTCTTTTTACCCCATCCAAAGACCATTTGATATCATTATATCCTCAGGGGATTAAAAATGGTTGTACAACTAAAATTTAAAATTCATGCGATATCAGCATACAGCATGGGTAAAAAGGCAAAGAAATCATTTCATACAGGCATAGTAAAAAAAACAATCAAAATTAAAGCATCAAAAGATAAAGTTTGGAGAAAGATCAGCAATATTGTAGGATTGCCCACATGGGTAGTAGATGTAAAAAAGACAGTCCACATTTCTAAAAAGAAAAAAGATGTAGGTGCAATCAGGCTGATAACATTTGAGGACGGAAGTAAAATAGAAGAACATATCGTAGCGTGGAAAAATAATGAATACTTCACATATATTGCAACTGAAGGCTTACCACTAAGAGCATATGTTGCAACCATTTCAATTAAAGCAAAACCAAAAAATGTGATAGAGTTAACATGGCAATCTTATCTCAATAGCAAAAAAATGTCAGAAAAAGAGTTCATAGATTTTCTTGCATTTATGGGATCTTTTTATGAGGCATCACTTGAAAACCTCAAAATTCTGCTTGAACAATAACACTAGAAAAACATTAGATTAAACTGTAAATACGATAAATTCTGCAACAAGATCATGAGCGACATGAGATTCATCATGATAGGGATTGGGTTAATTTTTGTAGGATTTTTGATTTTAGGGACAATGGGTCATGAATATCAAGCTGGAACTTTAGAGTCTTCCGAGTTTGGTACTTGTTATGAGTATTCTGCGGATAAACCTCCAGTAGAAATCAACTGTTCATTTAAGATATTTGATCAGATTGCATTCTTTGCGGTGGTAATTGCGTTCATCGGATTAGGAATAATCGCATTAGTTAAAGGAGTTAAAGGAGACTGGGACAGTAGGGTAAAACCAGAAGATCTGGTGGGTCCAAGTAGAAATCAGAATGATGATTCTGAGGAGAAAGATAAATAAAATTAAGAAGATTTTTTAGATTTTAGTTTATCATAATCTTCTTGATTTTCTTCTTCCATTCTTTGGAAATATACTTCTTCATAGGGCATTTTTTCTCAATCAACCATTACAAAATTCACATTTAAGCATGAAGAATAAGTCATACTAAATAGGTACACCTAGGATGTCTGAAATGTTCGATACAGTCATGAAATTATCTAACAAAACATCTCATTTCTTTCAATATCTTTAGAGAGAATCCTAACAAATTCTATGGATAGCAATTTTTGTGAAGACCGGAAAAAGTATCAGGTTTGTAGTCACATAGATGAAAATATTTTCATCATTACATGACCCAAAAAATGAAAAACATGCAATATATTACTCAATGATTTTGTTGTTCATAATTACCACAGTAACTCTTTTGGGGAATAATGTTTTTGAGATTAATTACATAGTAGGCACAATAATGTTTGAATTCACCTGAGATAAATGGTTTGCAAATGAATTGGATGTTTTTTCATGTCTGGATAGCATTACTAATACAACAAACCCTTCAAAGAACATAAGAATTAGTACAAATCAATGACAAAAATTAATTTTAAAATGAAATTTTAATTCTCAGACTCAAGGATATTTTTCATCACATGCACCAGTTCCCCAAGTTCATGCATTCTTTGATCAAACTGTTCATCAGATATTCCATTAGGTTTGTTTAATGTAATTACAACCTCAGAGAAATCACCATTTGAAACAACACGCATTGGTACATTCCAGGAAGACTCTTCATCAACATATTGATGATCTAATATTCCAAGGGACTTATTTTCATGAAATTTTAGTTTAGATAATCCATGAGGGCCATTAAATGACCACCAACCGTCATCAGAGATTCTAGCATCTGGCATAATTTTTGGTGGCAGTTGCAAAATACTATCAAACGCATCTCCAGTCTTCTTTTTTACGGTTATGGAGATGGTTCTAGATCTAGTCATAGACTCAATATCAATTAATGATTAAAAAGGATATGGTAGAAATCATAGGAATCAATACTAAGCGTTTACTTATTAAGAAATTTTTTAATTTTCTTCAAATTTGCAACATTTGATTCATGAAACATTACCATTGATTCAGCCAAAGAGTTAGGAAGGATAGTTTTAAGGTTATCTACCAATTCATCACCGCTGTTAATCATATTATCAATTAGTTTTTCAATCTCATTTTTTTCATCAGTCATTTAAATTAGATAAGGATTGATCTTAATTAAAGATTGAAAAGTAATGAACTAACCATTCTTTCATTAAGCATAAAAAATTACATCTGAGATTTTTCTTTAATTATATGATCATGTAGGATTCTTGCTTGTTGCCACGAATACCAAACAAAATTCCAGATCAAATCATCAATATCCTGACGTTGTTTTTCAGTAAGTTGCAAATCTCGTAAATTATAAATTATTTTACTCCTCATGGTTCCCAATCTTACTCCCAACATAACACATTCTCGATTATTTTTTGGCAGTATTTTACCTCTAAAATCATCAGGTTTTGAGTCAAACACATCAAAATGTTCTTCGTGCCATTGAAATTTTGATTTATCAAAAATTTCAAGAATCACAGACACAGTATCATAATCCAAGTTTTTCTGGTCAAGCTTTTCTTTGATCAAGTTTTCTGATGCTTGTTTTCTTTGTTGGTTGAGTTTTTTCTCAAGTTCTTTTAGTGATTTTGACTTTATTGCGTTCAATGCTTTTCTGCGTCAAATAATGAACTTAAGCATGTTGTTATAATGTAGAAATTAATTATCTTTTTTTATCAAAGTTGCAGTGGAGCGAACATTTTTTAATTTTTGAATATTCCAAGAAACGATTTCCCTAATCTTTTCAAAATTTTCTGCCTGTAATTTCACCAACATATCATGTGTGCCTATAGTTTCAAAAACATCAACCACATTATCTAATGCTTTCAGTTGTTCGATTATTTCAGATTCAGCACCTAATTCACAATTCAACATCACGTATGCATCAGTCATAAAATAAGCAACTAACTATGATTATTTAAAGATGAATATTGTGTAAAGGACTACCAGACTACATGTACCAAGTCTTTTAGATTTCGTCTCGGTTTTGGGAATTTTGTTTGTTCTGGATATCCAATACAAAGAACAGATGAGGGTATAAGATCAGTCCCAATCACATCCATTACTTTTTTTTCATCAAACATGCCAATCCAGATTGAACTTAATCCTAATGCCTGTGATGCTAGTTGCGAATATCCTGCAGCAAGAGTAGCATCTTGAATAGCAAATTTTGCAAGTATGTATTCCGGAAAATCAAATTTTACTCTAAAAGGGTTTTTACAAAAAACCAATACAACAGGAGCGTCAACATAAGGTTGTTTATTGCATGCCTCGACAAGCAGTTTTTTCTTTTCAGGACTTTTCACATAGAAAATTTCGAATCCTTGATAGTTTCCTGCAGTGGGGGCAGTATCTGCTGCGGCTATGATTTTGTCTATTTTTGTCGTTTCAACTGGCTTATCAGAGAATTTTCTTGTAGAACGCCGTTTTGCCATGACGGCAAACAAATCAGTATCAACAACTTCAGAAGGTCCTGATTTTAAAATAAAATCAAGCAGTTGATTTCTAGTGTTATCGTTTGAAGAATCAGGAGATATTTCGGGTTCGTATCCTTGAGGATAAATTTTCTCTTCTTTGTGTTCTGAATCCACAAGAAGGGTATGGAAAATATCCTATTAAAGAATTGCAAACATCCAATTCAAATACATATCATTCAGGATCAAAAGCATCACAGCCAGAAGTGCAAGGCTTGTTCATTACACCCTCACATGCACCAAGATCATCGTGCATTATACGATGGTGACCACAGTTTTTACATTTTTCTCGGAAATGAGAAATTAACTCAGCAACGGGAATTTTAGATTCACGAATCTTTGATTCTGTTTCTTGAGTCATAAATCAACTTGAAATAAAGTCTGTTTAAACATTTTGAGAATAAAGATTCTTAATCAATCAAAATAGAAAATCAGAAGATGTTTACAGAAATTATGATGATAGGAGGATTATTTTGGTCTGCCACTTACATTCTTATCATCAGGCGTGGATTCAAAGATAAAACTTTTGGAATGCCCATGGCTGCACTTTGTGCAAATATTTCATGGGAGATGATATTTGCATTTTTCACGCCACATGACCCTCCTCAACTTTATGTAAACTACATCTGGTTTTCTTTGGATGCGGTGATTGTAATGCAATTTTTAAAGTACGGTAAAAAGGAATTTACAAACATTTCCAAATGGCAATTTTTTTCAATATTTGGATTAGGAATGGCGATTGCAATTCCAATGATTTTAGCTGTTAATGATCAATTAGAAGACAATGTGGGGGCATATGCAGCATTTGGACAGAATCTCATGATGTCAATACTGTTTGTATCAATGTTAATCAACAGAAAAGGTATTGAGGGACAATCGTTATACATTGCATTATTCAAGATGATTGGAACTGGTCTGAGTAGTTTGGCATTTTATCTTTACAGACCAATTGCACAAGATTCAATTTTGTTGCAATTTCTGTTCATAGCGATTTTTGTTTTGGATTTAATCTATGTAATTGGAATTTTTCAAAAATGTAAGCAATTTACCAGCCCCGTTAAAAGATTCTAAGATCTTAAAAGACAAAAGACTAAAAATCACCAACAGGAACAAAACATCACATCCTCAAAAGATTGTAGATAAAGAGAATTACAGAAAAACCCATAGTAAAATTACTTGTATGTAAGATACAAAATTTTACTCAATTCAGCTTTTGCAGAAATCACATCATTTCTCAATTTAGTGATTTTATCCACATGCATTGATAATTGTTCATTAAAATTATCAGGTCTTTTTGAATTATGAATTAACGTTTTTAGTAATTCCTTTTCAGATGTAAGTTGTTTTTGAAGATCATCTATCTCCATATCCAATTCATCTGCTCTAGTTGAAGAGTCAGCATTTCCTGCAGGAGTTACAAAGATACTTTCAGGCTCCGTTGCAGTAATTTTGGCTGAACTCATTTGGCAAGTTTCAGGCGCTATTTTTTCACCTAGTTTAACATCAATGCTTTCAAAATCAGATGTGATTGTTATTACTGGCAATCTAACCAGTTTCATTCCAGCACATGCCTCAAAAAAGACGTTGTATGAATTAGGGGAAGAAACAGAGGGAGATGCAATAATTTTAGTTGCAGATTCGCCATCAATAGATTTACCTAAGAAAGATAGCTTTTCAGGAACGAATTTTGTAATTTCTGGAGAATATAGTGTAAAGTACAATCGCTGAAGATCCTCTTTTGCAGCATTAAGCTGTTTTCGTAATTCAATAATTTTTAGACCAGTTGCAGTATTATCATCAGTTTGTTCTTTTCCAAAGGATTTTTTGGCATCTTGTAGTTGCATACTAAGAGAATCCACTTTTTCTGAAATAGACAGAATAGATTTAGAGATATCACCTTTACTTTGTAAGGAAGCTACAACAGAGTCAGGGTTTGCAGCTTTAATGATAAGTGCACTAGTCACACATGAATTGGGTAAGACAGTTTCAGGCAATTCATAACGTTTTGTTTCACTATCAGAGCGAATAAGAACAGATGGAGATACAAGTGTTTGAGTAGATGCACATACATCAAATACAAAATCATAACTACCAACAGACAATTTAGGAGATTCTTTTCCAAAATTAGATGGGATCGGAGTGATAATTAATTGATTTATAGTCCCAGAAGATAGGTTAAGTTGAGACATTGCATCATTCAGCATATTCTCATTAACTGGCTTTGCCCATCCGAGTGAAACTAGTTTTGAGACATTTTTGACATTTACACACGACACTGAATTTGTTCTTGCTTTTGTAACTTTGAACATACCACTTTCACAAACAACGTCTTCTCCAGAAATTCCAAAACTGATTTGTTTTTTTGGCGGTAAAATATCAGCACTTGCAGGAGACACAGAGAGGGCAAGCAATAATACAGATATTGAAAATAATAATAAAATAGGGTTATTCATGATAGCCATTTTTGTTCATCATATTTAATCTTGGTCACACGATAATCAAGAAATTATTTTTTACATTAAGGCATAAGAGAAAAGGGTCTAACGCCGGGAAAGGGATTCGAACCCCTGCACGCTTGCGCGTAGCCGTTTTCGAGACGGCCGCCTTACCACTTGGCTATCCCGGCATTTAGACTAAGATTTTCTCCATAATAAAGCAAATTAGAATACAAAGAGATCAAACATTGTCAATATCAAATAGTTCATCTTTGAATTTCTTTTTGATTTGTTCTTTGGTTCTACGCCATTCTTCATCAGAAATGCTATCAGCAAAAATTGAATGAAATCCATCAGAGGGATTCGTGTTAATAATAGAAAGAATTTCTTGTATCTCTGATTCAGATAAAGGAAAGTATGAGACTATCCTAGAAAGTGTATCATCTGAATTAAATCTGAATTCAAAAATTTTATCTTCCAAAGTGGAAGGTAAATTTGGCATTACCATTGTAAATAATAGTAAATTATTTGTATATTAAAATCGATTTTAGTAAAACATTCTGAAAACCTCGATCAGAAGAAAAGGACAAACACAAAATAGCACAAATTTACATAAAAATTCATGGGATTAAACCTAAAAGAGTTAGTAGTTAGAGAGAAAACCACCCTAGAAGCATTTTCAACTAAAGTTGTTGCGATTGATGCCTATAATGCAATTTACCAATTTCTAGCAAGTATACGAGGCCCAGATGGGCTACAATTGTCAGATTCAGAAGGAAGAATAACCAGCCATCTCAGCGGTCTTCTTTATAGAAATGTCAATTTTCTATCCATTGGGATAAAACCAGTTTATGTTTTTGATGGAAAACCCCCATCATTAAAAACAGCTGAAATTGAACGGAGAAAACAGATTAAAAAAGATGCCACGATAAAATATGAAAAAGCAGTTGCAGCAGGAAATATGGAAGATGCAAGAAAATATGCACAACAGACAACCAGTATGAAAGATGGAATGGTAAAAGAATCAAAAGAACTTTTAACATATTTTGGAATACCATACATCGAAGCACCATCAGAGGGAGAAGCAACAGCTGCACATCTTACACAGACAGGTCAAGCATACGCTTCTGCAAGTCAAGATTTTGATTCTATTTTATGTGGAGCTAAAAGATTGATTAGGAATTTTACTAACAGTGGAAGACGAAAAATACCAAATAAAAATACATACATCGATATTGTTCCGGAGATAATTGAAACACAGAAAACACTTAATGCATTAGGAATTACAAGAGAAGAATTAATTGATGTTGGAATTTTGATTGGTACTGATTTTAATCCAAGTGGTTTTGAAAGAATTGGCCCAAAAACGGCCATGAAGTTAATCAAGCAACATTCAAGGTTAGAAGATATCCCACAAATTCAAGAACAATTACAAGAAATAGACTTTGAGAAAATTAGACAGATATTTCTAAATCCCGAAGTAGCTGATGTGGATGAAATAATTTTCAGCGAGGTAGATTATGAAAAAATCACAAACTATCTTGTAAAAGAAAGGAGTTTTTCAGAAGACAGGATTCAATCTACGTTAAATAGATTAAAAAAAGCATTAGAGAAGAAGAGTCAAAATTTAGATCAATGGTTTTGAAAAGATTTCAATTTAATAACTAGTCAGTTTAATTTCAAAAAATGTCCCAAACAGAAGCAAGAAAGACGCTGAAAGACGCACCGATCATGTGGAGAAGAGTAAATTCCATAGGGATCATCTTAGATTGCAATTCTACGTATGCTGCCAATCTGGGATATGCCAAATCAGAGATTCTAGGAAAATCAATTTTTGAGCACGTGCCAAAAGAATCATGGGAGGCAATGAACGATTCACTCAAAACATGGTTTGAGACAGGAAAAGTAACAAATAGAAAAATTTCTTTCAAAAAACAAAACGGGAGTATATTTCCAGGAGTACTTCAGGCCACAAGTCTTTATGATGAAAACAATAATTTACTTGGAAGTAACACAGTGATTTTTGATTTGACACAGATGAATGATGGAAAAATTAAAGAATATGAAGAATTTTTTTAAAGAAGCAAATAACAGATTAGATGAAATTAAAGAAAAAGAATACAAATTGCTAGACAAAAACTCAAAGTCAGAATATGATGGACTTAAAAAAATGTTCGAAATGCTTTCTACAATAGACTTGAAAGAGTTAAAATGAATTATTATAATTTGTCTTTAACTGCTTTTTGAATTTCATTAAATGCAGTTTGAACTTCTGTAACTGCAGTTCCATCTTCCAAAGTACTGATATCTCCAATCTGCTCATTATTCCCAATAGATTTTAACAATCGTCTCATTATTTTCCCACTGCGTGTTTTTGGCAATTTTGAAACAAAATAGATTTGTTTAGGAGTTGCAATTGCACCGATATTAGAACGAATTTTATCTACAATTTCGTTTTCTAAAATATCAGAATCTTTTGTAATTCCATGTTTTAAAACAACAAATGCAATAATCACTTCCCCTTTCACATCATCAGGGATTCCACATACTGCAGACTCTGCAACATCGTCGTGAGATACAATGCAACTTTCAAGTTCTGCAGTTCCAATTCTATGACCTGCAACTTTTAAAACATCATCTGCACGACCGAGTAACCAAAAATACCCATCATCGTCTTTGAGTGCATAGTCTCCAGGATAGTAGCAATTTTTGTATTTTGACCAATATACAGAGGCATATTTTTCATCGTCATTCCATAATGTCAAAAGCATTCCGGGCCATGGATTTCTAATTACTAGATATCCCTTTGTGTTAGAAGATAATTCATGTCCATCATCGTCTACTACTGCAATATTTACACCCGGAATGGCTCTAGTACCAGATCCAGGCTTCAGTGGAATAGTCTCTAATCCAGGCAAGGGGGAAATCATCATGCCTCCAGTTTCAGTCTGCCACCAAGTATCTACAATTGGACATTTTTCTTTTCCAATAGTTTTGAAATACCATTTCCAAACTTCAGGATTGATTGGCTCTCCAACAGTTCCAAGTAACCGTAATGAGGATAGATCAAAAGAATTTGGAATATCGTCACCAAATTTCATAAACATTCTCAGTGCAGTTGGAGTAGTGTAAAAAATTGTAACACCATATTTTTCTAAAATATTCCATATTCTTGATGCATTTGGAAAATCAGGTGCACCCTCATACATTATTTGAGTTGCACCATGAAGTAGTGGGGCATATACTACATAACTATGTCCAGTAACCCAACCAATGTCAGCAGTACAAAAAAATACATCAGAATCTTTAATGTCAAATGCCCATTTGAAAGTAGAATACAAATGTGTTAGATAACCTCCAGTTCCATGTAAGACACCTTTAGGTTTTCCAGTAGTTCCAGAAGTATACAAAATATAGAGAGGGTGCGTACTATCTAATTTTTCTGCATCACATGAATCAGAAATATTTTTCATCAAATTATTCCAGAGCTTATCTCTTGAATTCATCAAAATTGCATTCTTAGTTCTCTCCACAACAACAACATGTTGGACAAAATCACAATCTTGTATCGCATCATCAATCACTTCCTTGAGTTTAACAATTTTTCCTCGTCTATAGCCGCCGTCTGCAGTGATGACGATTTTTGATTTTGAATCAATGATTCTATCTTTGATTGATGTTGAGCTAAATCCTGAAAATACAACAGTGTGTATTGCCCCTATTCTTGCACAAGCGAGCATGGTAATGGGTAATTCTGGGATCATTGGAAGGTAAATTGTTACGCGATCTCCATTTTGCACGCCTAGAGATTTAAGAACATTTGATAATTTTTGAACCTGAGTAAACATATCGCCATAGGTGAGAATTCTAGAGTCTTCATTTTCACCCTCCCAAAGGATGGCTGGTTTGTTGGCCTTTGTATTTTGATGAACATCGAGAGCATTATACGAGGCGTTGATTTTACCTCCAACAAACCATTTTGCAAAAGGAGGATCCCAATCAAGAGTTTGAGACCAAGAAGAGAACCAAGTGAGATTCTTTGCTTGCTTCCCCCAAAAAGATACAAAATCGGAATTAGCCTTTTTTCTTAAATCAGAATCATTGTTTCCAAGTCCAACATCATATGTCTTAGACATCAAAAAGTGTATGAACTTAGATCTTTCTAAATGTTAAAAAAATAAGTTAAAAAAATTATTGTGCTTCCATTCTAGCTAACCAATCATTATCGTTGTTGTCATTTGATGTTGCTGGGGTCACCTGTTTGGGTGGTTCTGGAAATGCGAATGTGACTTCAGATTCGGATGAAGATTCTGGTGTTGGTTGAGATTTAGCTTCAATTGGTTCTGAATGTCCGACTATTGGATCTGTTGGTGCTTCTGGAAGTATTGCCTGAACTAATTGTTGTGGTTCAGGAGTCTCCAGATATGAAACGGCTGATTCTTGGATGTCTGGTGTTGTAGGAGATGATATCTCGTGCACTTCCAATTCAAGATCTGCAATTCTTCTCTTTACATTTGCGATTTCTGCTGTTTCGTGAGTTACATGCTCAATTACCTCAGTTGTGCATGATTTCACGGTCTCAAATGTTGCATCAGAGATTTCATTGCTCTTGTATTGTACTTTTGCATCAAACGATAACATTTTTGCAGACTTCATTTGATCATCTAACTCTGTCAATCTTGCCTCAAGTATTGCTTTGATTTCGTGTTCTGTTTCATCTAATGATACAAGTTTTGACTTGTATTTTTCATGAATGATTTCTGCATCTGCTTTCATGTCATCATTTTCTGAAACAATGTCTATCAATGCCTTTAGACGACGTAGAGTTAATTGTTTTTCACGAATAAGTCTTTGTGAGTCTAATCTCCATTTAGGAATGAAGATAACAATATCACCTTGGACTACTAATTGTTCATACTGGATTTGCTGTAATCCTTGAGAACCGCAGTCAATACCAACGGATTGAATACTACCGTCAATATCAGTTATTGTTCCTATGACTTTACCCATGAATGTTCCGTACATGTCTTTGACGTTCTTACCGATAATTTCGATATCGTCGTTTGTCATGTGAGTAACTCATGAGGTTTGTATAACCGACAAAGTGTAAGTAATGTTTTTAGTTTTAGTTAGATTAATTTAACAAAATTTTCAGGTGTGAGATTTTAGTAATTTTAAAATTAAAAGAGATTGTAATAGGCTCATGATTCAAAAAGAAGAACTTGAACAAATTTTGAATTTTGTCGCAAGTAGGTGGTCTGAAGTTACTAAAGATCCCAATAACAAAGTCCTCGAAAACTTGCCAAGTGATTTTTGGATGAATTCTGTTGGAGGTAAAACTGCAAAGAAGGGTTATTGGGTTACCACATTGATGTACACCGAAAACGAAGCGGATGCAGCAGGTTTCAAAGAAGTGTTGTTACGATGGCAAGCAAAAGGGCAAAACAAAGACAGAGACAAAGGTCCCGATCTAATTCAAATTGGAAAAAAGAAATAGACTATTAATAATTGGGGATCACCATATCGGTATTGTCAGAGTTTTCAACTAAGGAAAAAAAGATCTTATCAGATCACTTTTCAAATACAGATGATGATGTTTTTGCAATAATCACACCGAGACAAGTTGATCGCGGTGCATTAATGTCAAGATATAGTCGAACAGACAAAAGCATGAGACGTATTTTTCTTGATGAATTTGTACAAAATAAAAGCAGAGGAGAAGAATTTTACAACAGAGTACTTTTAGAATATGGAGACGATTCTGTTGCCGAATTAGGAGAAGCACAGATTGCAATTGAAGGTTTGTCGAATATTGCAGTAAAAAAAATTGAAGACAGAAGGATAGGGTTATCGTATTTAGAAAAGTCATCAAGATATGTTGCATGGAATAAAAAAGAAAAAGGAAAGTATAGATTTTACAGAGATCCTGAAATAATGAAATCGAGATTTGCAGATATTTATGAAGAGAGTTGTAATTTTTCATTTGAAGTTTATTCAAAAAATATTGAACCGATGGTTAACTATGTACGAGAAAAATACCCCATAGAAAAATACAGTTTCAAAGATTCAAGAGACGGAAAAGAAAAATTATTTTCTAAATTAAAAAAAGAAACAGATGTAAAATCAGCAAACATGATCTACAAAGGATCAACCAAAGCTAAAGCATTAGATATTCTCAGAGGGTTGTTACCTGCATCAACATTGACCAATGTGGGGATTACAGGTAATGGGCGTGCTTTTGAATATCTCCTGACAGTTTTAGGCTCATCAGAACTAAAAGAAGAACAAGATTTAGCCTCAAAAATCAAAAAAGAACTAGATACAACCATCAAATCTTTTGTTAGAAGGGCAGATGACAAGTATGGGAAAGCATTCCAAAAATATCTTAACGACATTAAATACAAATCAAAATTAGTTGCTGCAAAAGAGGTCAAGTCAAAAGCAAGTACGGGAGTCATTACAAGACTAGTAGAATATGAATCAGAAAAAAATGGAATTGACAAAACAATTTCAGGTATAATTTATGAGCAGTCACCAAGTACATCATATCAAAACATTTTACAGCAAGTAAAAAAAATGTCTAATCAAAAGAAAAACAAGATAATCAGTGAATTTGCAAAACTGAGAACAAATAGACGTCACAGACCGTCTAGGGCATTTGAACATGTTTACTATACATTTGATTTATGTAATAATTTTGGAATGTTTAGAGACTTTCATAGACACAGGGCACTAACTCTACAAAGACAATTACTAACAACAGATCATGGTTATAGCATACCAAATGAAATTAAAATTCTCGGCATAGAGAGAGATTTCAAAGACTGTATGGAAAAAACTAAAGATACTTTTGAAAAAATTAGAAAAAAATATCCCGAGCAAGGACAATATGTTGTAAACTTTGGATACAACTATCCCTATTTGATGAAATTTAATTTACGAGAAGCATGTCATTTAATTGAATTAAGAACAGTGCCCCAAGGACATATTGATTATAGACGAGTAGCACAGCAAATGTTCAAACAGATTAACAAAGTTCATCCCAATTTGAGTAAAATTATGAAATATGTGGATATGAAAGAATATGATTTGGAACGATTTGAATCTGAAAAAAGAACCGAGGAAAAAAGAAAGAAGCTAAAATAATAGAATAGATTATTTACGGAATAGATATGACAGAAAAAATAGAAAAAAGACCAGAAGAATGGAAAGAGATCCTTTCTCCAGATCAATATGAAATATGTATTAATCATGGAACAGAGCCACCATTTTCAGGAAAATATAACAACACCAAACTCGAGGGCATCTTCAAATGTGTGTGCTGTGGTCAAGAGCTTTTCTCATCAGATACAAAATTTGATTCAGGTTCAGGTTGGCCAAGTTTTTGGAAACCAATAGATGAAACGAAGATAGAATATGTGTCAGATTCAGCATATGGAATGGTTAGAACAGAAGTCAACTGTAACAAATGCGGTGCACATTTAGGTCACGTATTCGATGATGGACCAAAGCCTACAAATCAAAGATATTGCATCAATTCAATTTCATTGAAACATGAAAAAGATGAAGATGTATAGTCTTAATCGCCAGATAAAATGGATGTGTTTATCAACGGATATTCAAAAATTATTAATAAAACACAATTAATGGTAAGAAAATCAAGAGAAGTGAAATGAATCGAAATTACAAAAGGAATGAAACAATTTGAGAATAATATTATGTGGTTTTGGGGTCGTTGGGCAAAGCTTAGTCAAATTATTTGATTCAAGATCAGAAGATCTTTACGCAAAGTATGGATTAAAACCAAGAGTTGTGGGGGTGTTCGATAGTAAAGGAAGCGCAGTGGATTCATCTGGTTTAGATTTTAACAAACTTGTTGAAGTAAAGAAAAAATATGGAACCGTGAAAAATTATTCTGATACAAAAAATTCAATGTCTGGAACAGACATGTTAAAAAATATTGAGGCAGACGTGTTAATTGAAACAACCGCAAGTAATTACAAAGATGCAGAACCAGGAATGACCCACATTACAACTGCTATGAAGAAAGGCATGCATGTAATTTCAGTGAACAAGGGACCACTAGCATTAGCATTTCCATCTCTTTTGGAATTAGCAACATATAACCAAGTAATGTTCAAATTTAGTGGTACCGTTGGTGGAGGAACACCAATTCTGGATTATGCCAAAAATAGTCTCAGAGGCGAAAGAATCACATCATTTGCAGGAATTTTAAATGGTACTACAAATTACATTTTATCAAACATGGCAACAGGGTTATCTTTTGAGGACGCATTAAAAGACGCAAAAAACAAAGGGTATGTAGAAGCTGATGAGTCTTTAGATTTAGATGGATTAGATGCTGCAGCAAAATTAGTAATTCTTGCAAACTGGGTGATGGGAATGAAAGTGACAATGCCAGATATTAAATGTACAGGAATACGAAAGGTGGTATCTGAAGATATTAAAAAAGCAGCCAAGAACAATTGTGCAATCAAATTAATCGCATCATGTAACAAGGATCTTGTCGTAGCCCCAAAAGAAGTATCAAATGATGATCCGCTTTGTGTGAACGGAACACTAAATGCAATTGCTTTTACATCAGAGCATTCAGGTACACAAACAATTATCGGAAAAGGGGCAGGAGGCATGGAAACTGCCAGTTCGATACTAAGAGATTTGCTAGATATCAGACAAGAGATTGCTAGAGATTGAAGTCAAATCTAATTTCAAAAAGCGAAACATCCGAACTATTAAAAATAGTTTCAGAAAAATGGGGAATTGAGTTTCCTAAAATAAAAAATGTCAAGGTACATCAAATTTTGGATGATGCACAGATTATCACAGGTGCAGGAATTAAAATACTAAAAGTTAATGAGGATTACTTGCCATTTTTGTCGGAAACTGAAACATTAAAAAAATTTCCGAGTGTAATGGTGGATATGGGGGCTGTAAAATTTATGTGTAAAGGAGCTAATGTGATGAGGCCAGGAATTAAAAAATATACAGAGTTTGAAAAAGATAGTTTAGTTTGCATTGTTGAAGAATCTCAACATAAATTTTTAGCAGTGGGAAAATCTCTAGTTGCCAGTTCAGAGTTAGATAATATGGAGAAAGGTGAAGTCATAAAAAATATCCATTATATCTCAGATAGGTTTTGGGAAGTTGGGAAAACAATTTACGATTAAGAACGAATTTTAATTTTGTTCAAAAAGTCTTCCAATTTTTTGATATGTGTTCCTTCCCAATAGATTTTATGACATTTATCACACTTCCAAAACTTTTCATTAAATTCTAAAACTTTTGGAGGAACCTTATTTGATATTTTTAATTTATCAATTTCATAGGTTAGAGAATTACATTTAGTACATCTTGCTGTCTCGCCACATATTTTATTTAATTCTAAATGTACAAAACCCAAAATTTCTAAAAATTGTTCAATTTCATCTTCCTTTGTAATTGGAATAGTTTGGACGGTAGATTTTTTTGCATGGGCAATAAGTTGTAGATCTTTTGAAATAATTATTCTGTCTTCGTTTTTAGCTTTTTCAATTAATTCCAGATCACTCATGCCAGAAAAATAATCAGTGTCATATCCTAGTAACAATAGTTTTTTGGCAACATTACCAAGCATGCCATCTACTAAAAACAACATAACAGGTAAAATTAGATACTACAATTATTTGATTTGTTCTGTAAATTCTTCAATGCCATCTTTGGTGATGACTAAAATATCTATACCGTCGCCACTAGCTGAGTCTCTAAGTGCTGCTGAACGAACTGCACGCTTTGCTAAATCAATTGCTTCATCTTTGCTCATGTTTGGTTTGTATTGTGGATCTAACACACCTAATGCCATTTCGGCACCAGTTCCAACTGCTGCGTATTCATCAGGAAGAACAGAACCTAAGGGATCAAGTGTGTACATTATGGGTTTATCAACCACACCGCCTACAATTACCTGAGTCAATAACGGAAAGTATCTTCGTTCATACATCATATTTGACATCATTTTTGCAATAGTATTTGGGGGAACATCTCTTTTGAGTTCCATTTTTCTGATTTTTGCAAGGGCTGCAATTTGTAAGGTTAAGATTTGCATATCAGCCACAAGTCCAGCACAAGTTGCACCCACTTGAGAAGTAATGGGAAAAGTTTTCTTGGTAGATTTGCTTACTAGAAAATTTCCAAATGCGATCCTTTTTTCACTAGCAAAAACCACACCGCCGTCAAAAGTAATTCCAACAGCAGTTGCTCCTGGCATATACATTGACATAATTCAAATAATTTTGCCGCATAATAAAGGGCTTTCTACATTTGACGAGTAATTTATGGGTAAAATAGTTATATCGAAAATTTCCAAAATTAGTATTGACTACTGCCGAAATTAAAGAAAAAATTCTGAATGATGTGGTAATTATGGGTTTAAGATCAGTTATCGGTGTGATCTTTATTGTTCACGGAATATCCAAATTCAATCCCGGATTTACTAACTTCTTAACAAATAACGGCATACCAATTGAGATGCAGATTCCTCTTGCACTAGCAGAATCGGTTCCAGGAATTTTGTTAATCATCGGCATTCTTAGTAGATTATCAGCGTCATTATTAGCCATAGTGATGTTAGGCGCAATTTTCATCATTAAAGGAGCACAAAGCTTAACTGGGAATGGAGGCGTTGAAATTGATTTGATTTTACTTACAGCATCAATAGTTATCATGATAGTTGGGCCCGGAAGAATCTCACTGGCACAAATCATCAAAAAAATACCAAGATGTCTTCATTAATGGATTCCAAAATTATGCATGATTAGACACATGCATTTTGTTGTTTTCTTTAGCAAGTCGACTCGTGCAAATTCGTTAGGTGAATGAATTCTTGAAAACATGTATGTACTTCCTATCGAAATGCAAGGAGCTTTGAGAATTTTAACAAATGAGTACATAGGGCCAGTACCAGCATTTGAAACGTTAAGAATAGATGTTCCAAAAGACTTGTCAGCTGCGTCTTTTACTTGATCAACAAATGGATGTGAAGAGTTTGTTCTTGCTGCCGCTTCTCCATGAAAGATTTTGATTTTAACATCAGAGAAACCTTTTGATTTTAAATGATATTTCAATCTTGAAACTTGTTTTTTAGGATCCATTTTTGGCACTAATCTAAAATCAATTTTCACCAAAGCCTTACTAGGAAGAACGGTTTTGGCACCATCACCAATGTATCCAGATACAAATCCTGCAATATTACAAGTAGGATCACCAACTAATGCCTTTTTTGCATCTAATCCTTTTTTGCTACCTACGAATGATTTGATTCCAAATTCTTTTTTAAAGACGTGTTCATCAAAAGGCTCATTTTGAATTATCTTTAAATCATTTTTTGATAAAGGAGTCGTTTCTTTGTACCAGTCTTTTATGAGGATTTTTCCATCAGGATCTCGCAGGGTTTTAATCGCTTCAATTAATCTCCATGCAGGGTTTTTTATTAAAACTGCTAAACTAGAATGAGCGTCTCGGATGGATTCATTTACAGATAATTCAACAAAGAGTAATCCCTTCATTCCTAATCCGATAATTGGTCTGTTTTTTGCATCAACATATCCAAATTCCCAGATAACACCATCACATGAAAATTTCCGTGTGTATTTTTTCAGATATTCGTCAATGTGTGCACTTCCTGTTTCTTCCTCACCTTCAATTACAAATTTTATGTTGCATGGTACATCGCCTGTTGTTTTTAGGTATGCTTCAACTGCTTTGATCCTGGTGATTAATTCACCCTTATCATCAGTTGCGCCTCTTCCAAAAATTTTGTTTCCCTTTCTGATTCCACTAAATGGAGGATCATCCCACAGGTCAAGTGGTTCAGCAGGTTGTACATCGTAGTGATTGTAGAACATCAAAGTCTTTGAAGGATTTTGCTTTGATTTTATCTCTCCATACACAATTGGTGCAACTCCTTTTTTTAATCGTAAAATTTCAGATTTGACTCCTGCTTTTTTTAGTAATTTTTTAACGAGTATGGAGCATTCTTCAATTCCTTCATTTTTGGCCGACACGCTAGGTTGTCTAATTAAAGATTGTAAATCTGAGATAAGATCATCCATGTGGGAATTGATGTGTTTAAGAGCATTCATCAGAATCACACAATTTTATCAAATGGTTTCATTGCAATGGGGATTTCATCTAAAAGATCCATGGAGGTCATATGGAGCCCCAATTTTTTTTGAACAGATTTTCCTGCCAAACCATTAATGAAAGTTGCAGCAGCAGCAGATTCTAACGCATTACGATTTTTCGACAATAGTCCGGCAACTAGTCCAGACAGAACATCTCCAGTACCACCAACAGTCATAGCAGGAATTTTTTTCTCATAAAGATAAGTAGTAGAACCGTTAGAAATTACATCTGTTGCTCCTTTTAGCAAGACTGTAACTCCATGCATTTTGGCATTTTTTTCTACCAGTTTAATTCGTTCATTTTTTGAATTGGATGGAGACTCTCCAAATAATCGCTTGAATTCACCGGCGTGTGGTGTCACTACAACATTTTTGTTTGCTAAAAGCGGTAAAACTTCAGGGATTAGAGCACTGGCATCCAAAGACAATCGTACATCTCTGTCTAAGAGAGATTTTACAAAATACAGTAATGCATTTTTGTCTTGAATTGCAAGGCCCATTCCAATTGTTGCAGAATGCAAATTGTGAGGTAACGCACCTAATAATTTAGTTACAGCACCACGAGTTAATTTTTGATCAACTAAAGGGATGACTATGAGATTTGGAGAAATAGCGCGTGTCGGAGTTACATTGATTTTTGGAACTGATGTATAAACAAGATCAGTGCCACATCTCAGTGCAGCAATTGAAGACAAAATTGGTGCGCCATGATAGATGTAGCTTCCCCCAACAACTAGAACAATTCCATTATCTCCTTTTCTGGAAATAGATTTTCTGGATGGAATGAATTTCTTCACAATTGCAAGTGTGAGATTCTTTCGTACCAATACAACATACTCTAAAAAATGGATGAATAAATCTTGTTTTGTGGTAATTTCTAAGATGGTTTTTTACTTATTTTCTTTGATATTTTTACAGTTGTTTTGGAGGCAGGTTTTTTGATAATTTTTTTAGGAGTTTTTTCAGTTAATTGTCTTGATTCTCTTTCAAAGAAGGCTTTTCTTGCAAAACAAAGATAGGTAGTATGACCAATACCTTGAAAAGAATGACGAGTTTTTCCTTCACGAGCTTCGATTGTTCGTAGAATATGTTCAGTAGATTCAATATCAGTGAATTCGTTTTCAACTAGCGCAATTGTTAATTTTTCCAATTGATTCATAGTAGGACATATGGCAAACACACATCCACTTCCTTTTAGCATTTGACGTACTTTTGGAATCACAATCCAAGGATCACCCAAATCGATTAACGCAGCATCCATTTCTTCCAAAGGCATTGTTTTTGCAGTTTTTAGATCCAAGTTATGTTGTGTGACATATTTTGAAACTCCTGCTTTTTTGATATTTTTTTCTGCAATCTTCATAAAATTTTCATCAACATCAAAAGTGTAAACATGCCCACGGGGTTTTACAATATTTGCCACAAAAGAAGTCAGGGAGCCGCTACCAGTTCCAATCTCTACAATCTTTTGCCCATCTCCAATTCCAGCTCTTGCAATTATGTATCCAAGATCTTTTGGATAAACAATCTGAGTTCCATGCTGGATTTTCATTACATAGTCATACATTGTAGGTTCCAAAAGATAGACATACTTGTCCTTGTTTGTAATTAGTCTAGAACCATATTCTTTACCAATAGCATCAGAGTGTTTAATCACACCAATATGAGTATGGAGTGATTCTTTTTTTGATATTTTAGCCAACCATTTTTTTGAATTATTGTAGAAAAAGAGTACGGGGGAATTATTCTTAATTTTGCTCATGAGTTTTCCCTTAAAATTTTAGATAAGAATCTACTGGTTGACTTTTCCTTTTTGGTGGGAATCAACAGGCTTAAGTTTATAATTTTTGAAGAGAATTTGTGAATGAGATATTTGTTTATTGTAAAACATGTAACAAAAAAGTAAAAGCAGTAATTCTAACAAAGCACAATAAAGAAAGGGATGAATCAACTGGAAGTTACAAGAGATATGGAATGGTTAGAATTCTTCAACATAATATAGGATTCAGAAAGAACTGTGACAACACTTCACAAATTAAAGCATTGGTAGAATCAGACTTTACAGATGATAATGGAGTAATGATTTAGAAGAAATTTTTGCAGAACTTGGGTTAAATTCAAATTGTTATTTACTTTCAAAAACAATAAGATATGCTGATGATTATTTCAACGGGTTCTCTCTGATTTTCCTCAAATGTGATGAAAATTGCCGAATTATGAAGCAGTTTCTTAGTTCAGATAAGACATAGAAGATCATAATCACGCACAGATTAGATGATCGGACGTTTAGAAATTTAACCTAAAAGTAATTCTTTTTGGCTCCGTTTTTTTATCACAAACATTGAGGTTTGAATTACATTGAGTCAGAGACATCTCGCGGTGTTAGCTGGAAGAGCCCAATGCTCACATAAACTAGTTAATGCATTTCAGAGTCTCCATATTGAAGGAGACTGACTTTTTTTTCTGTATGAAAAAACACCACAATAATGGAAACACGGTGCTTAGAATCATAAGGTACAAACAGTATTTTAATACCAAATATCATAATAGAACTAATTGACAGAAATTCAACTAGCAGGATCAGGAGGATGGGTAAATGCAGATCTTAATGATGAACAAGTGACAAAATCAAAACTTGTTCCGAACATAGAGAAGCATTTTTTGTCATCGCTTGAAAAGCTGGATACCGCAAAAATGTTAAAATATTTTTGTAAGCAATGTGATTCTGAATTTGAAGGTCCAACTCAATTACAAATTGAGGAGCAACCTAACGAGGTAGTTGCAGATGGGTTAATCTTGATTGAAAGAGGGCAATATACTTGTCACAAATGTAACTCAATCATTGGGGAATACAGAGTATTCCAGAAAAAAGACGAATAAAATCCAGAAAAATAAAATCTTTGAAATTATTTCTATTATTGATAATGCGTATTCAATAAATACAGCATTTTTCTATCAATATCATGTCAAATATGAAATGCGTATCATGCGGAATTGGTTTCTTTTCCCCAACAGGTTCAGACAAATGTTCCAAATGTGCAGGAAATGAATCCCAAGGACATGGCGGACATGATTCCTGTGGTTGTGGACACAGCCATTAATTTCTTTTTTTTCATATCATGCATATATTGAACAGGGATGAGTAAATTCATGATAAAAACATCAGAACAAATGAAAACACTTGTTGAGGACTATATCAAGATTACAAACATCAATTATGAAGATCAGACAGAAAAAATCAGAGAAAAAAGTAAGATAATAGAATGGCAATTTCACATAGGTTCAAATGTAATCGTAAGCAAAAACGCCAATAGGACAGACAGAATTCACATCAATGTAAACATGAGATTTCCACCAGAAGATGCAAAGTTGCTTGTGATGAAGAATCCGTCATTTTCAAAAGCAATCATGGAAATTAGTGAAATTTGCACAGTATGTGGAATTGGTCATCAATGGATGAAAGACAATGAAAACATCATAGGACTGGCGTTATTCTCACATGTAGATGAACAGATTCTAGATAGAATTTCATTTCATAATACATGGGATAATGTAGCAAGAGTTTCTGGACATGTTCAAAAAATACTGCGTTCAAATTTTAGTGGGTTCTCATCAGCAAGTAACACAACCGATCAAACAGTAGACAAATCGATGTATGGATAAACAAACAGCATCAGATGACCAGAAGATTATTTTCCACCTAAAGGAACACATACCGAAATAAACATACACAGGTAAATTGTACCAAGAATGGTATGATTTCTTTTGATCACAGAGTTCTTAGCGAATACAGAATAAAAATTGCAAAGATAGAAACATTGTCCAAATCCATAATGACTCATAGAGAACCAAAAGGTCTAGAGTCCAGAGGAGCTTCAGATTTTCTTGATGTGTTAATCAATGAGACAGATAAATTCTATGAAAACAACAGTGAGATTTTATCAAAAAATGGTAAAAAACCACATGCACGCTCACGATTGCCTGAGAACAGACAATGGATTGAGAACATTGAAGAGTTTTATGAGAAAAATCCACGTAGAAGACCAAGAAAATAATTTTGTTCAGAGTTAAAAATTATCCAGAACGTAAATGAAAATTATTACAACATGTACATTCATTCTTGATGCATTCATGTTCTCTTCTGTGTCCACAAATACCGCATTCGCAATGTATCATCATGATAAAATTACACGTTTTTCACATATAATGGATCTGTATTTGTTATCAGTTGGCACCTAATTAGCATTAGATAATCACAATATCATTTTATTTTGTCTGTAGAACTAAAATTCTATTTTGCGGGATTGTAAATTAATTTGAATTCCTGTGTTCTATTGCCCTCTAAAATTGATATAACATTTCTTACTTGTTCTTCATCTGGAAAATCTTGTAACATAAATTACAATGTAATGTAGAAGATGAAAAAATAAGATGAGGTATTCTGTTTTTTGTTATTGGGTGGGGTTCATTAACATTGCACGCTCTCTTACTTTCTTGTCAATTGGTGCTATGATGTATTCATCAGCTTCGGCATTACATTCTCCAATATTCATTGCAAACCCATCCATTGTTTCAACAACACATCCGTCTTTAGTAACTGCTACCACCCTTACTCGTTCCATGCTTTCTTCAGGTGCTACGTACCACATCAAATACGCAAATAGCAAGAATGCTCCTGCTCCAATGGATCCTCCTAGGATCATGGCAAAATTATTTGATTTTTTTGGTTGTCTATTTACTGCAGACATGTAATAATTTCTCTTAATCAGATATAAAAGAAAGATAGATGTTTATCATAATCGAATTTCACATGTGAAGTTCAGATTATAATTTAACTGTAAATGAAAGAGCAGATTGTTCAAACCCTAGACTTTTGTAAAATTGATGGGATTCTTTTCTAACATTACCTGACTCCAATCTAATTCGATGACAGTTTTTCTCTTTGGCAAGAGCAATACAAGAATTAATTAGTTTTTGTCCTATTCCTTGACCACGATATATTTCCTGAACAACTAATTCAGGAATATACATCTCCAAAGTTGATTGGTTGAGTCTTTCTAAAAAAATCACACTTACCATTCCAACAATGTTCATTCCGTCTAGTTTTGCAACAAGGATTGTTTTGTCGGAATCTTTAAGATATTTTGTAACTAGTTTTCTAAATGTGTCAACATTAGAATCATTTTTTGGTTTTGGGCGTCCTAATTCATAAAGCAACCCAAGAATAACAGGTGAATCTTTGCCAGATGCCTCACCAATAATCACATTTACCATAAGAAACGAAGATACGTCTAATTCTATAAGTAATGCGTCTCATTTAGATAGAGGTAAAACGAGCATGGCTCACACATTTTCATAATGACTATCATTTAACAAAACATCATTTCTAGAATAGTCCACGTCAATGGCAATCACCACAGGCATATCTTTGACTTTTTTTGCATCATCTAAAATTTTTGCAAATTCTTCAGTAGACTTTGCAATATATCCCACAGCTCCAAAACTTTCAGCTAATTTAATAAAATCAGGATTGGTGAATTTTGTGAAAACACTTTTTCCAAACTCATTTTTTTGCTTCATTGAAATCATCCCCAAATCACGATCACACCATACAACAGTAATGACTGAGAGTTTTAGACGTACTGCAGTTTCAAGTTCCTGAATATTCATCAAAAACCCTGCATCTCCACACATTGCAACAACATTTCTGTCAGGATGAACTATTTTTGCTGCAATTGCCCCAGGGAAAGCAAACCCCATCGAACAAAAACCATTTGGAATTAGGCATGTGTTTGGCTGATATGTTTTGTAAATTTTAGAAATCCAAAGTTTGTGTGCACCAACATCAGATAATACGATATCATATTCTCCTAGTGCATTGCGAACATCAATTACTAGCTTCTCAGGCCTTATAGGAAATGACATATCATCATTAAATGAATCACGTCTTCCATCTACCTCAGAAATAATTTTTTTAAATAACTCAGGAATCTCTTTTCTTGGAAACGCATCCAATTTGGGATTTGATTTTTTTTGTAGTTCCAATTCTTTCAAAATAGCATCAACAGCATATCCGATATCAGAAACAATCTCAACTATCGGTCTGTAATACGTATAAACTTCAGAAGGGGTAAAATCAATATGGATTATTTTCTTACTGAAATCTAAATTCCAATTCTTAGGGCTATACTCCACAAGATCAACACCTACAGCAATTACCACATCAGCTGATTTCATGGCAAGCAAAGCATGATCAGCATCTTTGATTCCAATTGTATGTAGATGTAAAGGGGAATCATCAGAGACAACACCTTTTCCCATAAATGTATTCATGGCAATGATGCCTGTTTTTTCTACAAATTTTCTTATGTGAGGACTAGCATTTTCACGAACACATCCATTTCCCAAAAAAATTACAGGGTTTTTGGCTCCAAGAATTAATTCCACTGCTTGTTTGATCAACTGTTCATTAGGTTCAGAGCGAAAAACAGGCTGAGGTTCTATGGGCGGTATGTCTGAATCTTTTTTTGCAACATCCTGAGGCAATTCGATATGTGTTGCGCCAGGTTTTTCTTCAAGTGAAATTTTAAATGCTCTTCTTACAATTTCTGGGATGTTTTGTGGATTACGTATTGACCAATTCCATTTAGTGATTGGTTTGAATAAAGTAATTGCATCCATGTTTTGATGTGATTCTTTGTGGAGTAAATGTGAATCAGTCTGCCCAGTTATGGCAAGCAATCTTGATCTATCCATGTTTGCGTTAGCAACACCAGTTACAAGATTAGTGGCTCCGGGACCTAAAGTAGCAAGACACACACCGACTTTTCCGGTAAGTCTTCCATAAACATCAGCCATAAAAGCAGCACCCTGCTCATGACGCGTTAAAACAAATTTAATTTTAGACTCAGATAAAGACATCATAAAATCGGCATTTTCTTCACCAGGGATACCAAAAATGTATTCAACACCCTCGTTTTCCAAACATTTTACAAACAAATCGGAAGCTTTCATTGTAACATCTTATCAAATTTAACCAAATTTTTAAATATATTTTCTATACTATCAAGATCAAATATAACATCATTTTTCATGAAGTTAATCACCTCCACATTGAAATCATCAAAACATTATGAATTTTCAATAATTGTTTATGCCCCGTAAACGGTTCTAAGAATAGAGCTATTCATTGCAACATCTGGAGTAAACTGAACACTCACTGTTACTTTGTTGTTAAAGTCGATATTTACATTATCAAATACGGATTTGTATTTGTCAATCATTCGTCTGTTTGAAGTAAGTTCAGAACCAGATTTAATCATCAATCCTTCTTCGATGAGTTCATTCATTTTTCGATATCCTGATGTTTTAGGAATACCTAGCTTTTCCAAAATTTCTGAGATTGTCCAAGGTTCTCCGATTGATGCATTGAGAATCTTTGCCATTTCATCATCACTGAATGCTTTTAGAATGGATTGGCTTATAGTTGGATCCGATATTGTGAATCTTTTTTCGGCTTTGTCTTTTTTTGATTTTATATTACATATGTTGTCTAAGAATTTCTTTTCCAGACCTTCCGCACCTGCTCCAAAAAACTCCCTTAACACATCATCTAATTTATCAAATTTCATCATGGATTCTGTTATCGACATACCAAATTTTTCAAATAAACGGTTTTGAATTTTGTGAATTGTCGTCTCACCTAAATTATCTCGGATAATTTTTTCTAGAGATGCGGCAAATATTTGATCAACCCCAGTCATTTCATTCAAGAATTATCACTCATATGATAATGGTAAATTGTATATAGTTTTTTGTTAGTCATCAGTTATTATCTCAGACAGATTACGAATATGACTGATGTCATTTTTTATTGCCAAATTAAGAGCATTTTGTACTTCAATTTGTTCTAATTCAGAAGACTCTTGTTCAATTTGGGCTATGTTACACTCATAAATGATAGGTAATTTTTTGAAATTTCTATACTGCTCATACGTAACTATACAGGAATAGAGATTAGGATCTTCTTTAAATCTATATTGAATCTCAAATGACATGGGTTCATTTTTTTCAGCCAAGAAAGAATCTCCAATTGCTTGTTTTATCCCATTCATGTCAAATGGTTTGGTGATTACAGGTATGTGTAATGCCCTGAAAAGACCAGAAAAGCGAGCATTGATGTCACCGGTAATTACAATGATTTTGGCAAACGAATTTCTGTCTTTAATGTTCTCAACTGCATAATAACCATCATATTTTGGCATGTCTAAATCAGTAAAGACAATATCAGGATTAAATTTTTCATATAATTCAACTGCATCTTTTCCATCAATTCCTGTAGAAAGTACATCTACTTGATGTAGAGATAACAACTCACAGAATATACTAACAATATCAGGATCATCATCAATCACTATACAATTAACCATGCGAACACATCCTCAAACTCTCAACTAAATTTTAATCTCTGTATAAAATAGCCTTTTTCGTAAAAATGTTGGCCCTGTAACGTCATCTTAATAGACACCGATCATATTCGAGATAAATTTAATGAAATTGAATGTGAAAGTGATGGATTCTACAGACATGGTATAAAATTCACATTGTACCTTTTATACAAAACCATTCTAAAGATAATATGCCAAATGAAAATCTAGAATTTGCCACATTGACAGAAATTTTTGAGAAAAATATCAAACAGATTATGAATAACAAGGAATCATTTCTACCTCTTTTTATCAAAAATTTTTCTGATGGTCATAGGGAGTATACCAACTACATAGAGCAAGTATTCAGAATAATGCGAACTGCTGAAGAAAATTCCAACATTAAGCCAGACAAGAAAGTTATGAAATTATGTGAAGAATATGTCAATGAATTCTCAAAAATATATTTATCACATATAGATATGTCCAAAAATACTTTGGTAAACCATTTAGAGACACGATTATCTTTCATGACGACTTGGAATGAACAGATGAGGAAATTTGCAGATAGTGTTCAAAAATAGATTTGATTAACTAAGCGTTTACAGACCAAATTAAATCACCATCCATCAATACGATTTGCATTAGATATGAATGAATTATTAGATTACATTCTAGGACTTGCAGAAGGTTTGGATGAGGTGATGAAAATAGTAAATTCTTTTTGTGAGATTACACGAACTTCCACCCAACACTACCAGATGCAAACATTTATGGCTAAAAAGAGCTCGCTAAACAGTAATTGGTTTGCACGCCAACTAACCTAGAGAGATGACAGTGTTGTCTCTCTAGGACACTACATTCTATCAGGTGCTTTTATTCCAAGAAGATCAAGTGCTTTTTCTAAAGTGATTTTAAAGGAATGAACTAAACACAAACGAGCATTTTCAAGTGGGATATCTCCAATATCTAAAACTTTAGCATGTTCATAAAATGAATTGAATGAAACTGCCAAGTCATGACAGTATCTTGCAATTACTTTCGGAGATAAATTATTTGCAGCGTCACGAACTTGTAAATTAAAAAGACCGATGTTTTTAATCAAATCTGTCTCAGATTCTTCCTTGAATAGTGAGTAGTCAACATCAATAGAAGGGATTCGATTAGATTTTTCTAAAATTCTTGATGCTCTGGCATGTGTATATTGAATGTAGGAAGCAGTGTCACCTTCCAAACTCAGAGACTTTGTAAAATCAAATGTGATTATTTTGTCCAAATCTTGTTTTATCATTTCATATCGTAAGGTTCCAACTGAAACATAATGTGCGATTTTCTCAATCTCAGAAGAATCCATTTCAGGATGTCGCTTTTGAGTTTCATCGCTTGTTTTTTCTTTTAACAAATCATACACAGAATCTGCATTGACATACACACCTTTTCTACCAGACATCTGAGCTTGTTTTCCATCAGTATCCAATCCTAATGTTTTTGCAGTATCGGGACTAAGAGTTACTGACTCATACCCAAGATGTACGTATGCGTCTGGAACAGATTTGAATTTGGCCATTAAGGTAGTGATAATTTTTTGCAGTCGTGCTTGACGAGAATCAATTACAGTTACAACTTTGTCTCCGGTAAAGTCATGAGGGTTGGGATTATCTTGATTTAGAGTAGTTTGCCATAAAATTTGGGAATTAGGTTGGTCTTTGTCATATTTTTCATAATTAAATGGGTCTTCAAGTAATCCTAGTTTCCATGCAGCATATGGTATGTCTTTAGCAATGTATGTTGCAGTACCATTACTTCGAACAATTACTTTATCTTCTTCCTTGCCTTCTCCACGAATTACCCAGCAGCCGGCATTTTTCCCATCATTTTCAAATTCAATCAGATTCATTTCTTTTAGTTTTTCAAAGATTTTACTCCACAATCCTGAACGAATTATCTGAGATTCAAAATTAAGGCAATCATAAAAAACACCCAAATTCCAGCAAGTTTCTAATTGACTAGCTAAAACTCTTCTAGTAATTTTATCTGCAAATTTTGCAATTTCGGAGTAACCATCTTCAAGTTCTTTGAGAATATTTTTGCGAATATCCTCAAGACTTGGATTAGATTCATATTTTTCAGTAGTTTTTACATATACATCATCCCCACAATAATGATCAAATTTCTTTCCTTTAGGAGGCTCTTGATCAAATCCAAAATGTTTGAACCCAACTATGATATCAGCTACTTGAAGACCAGAATCATCAATATAGTTCAGTACATTAACTTTGTAATTTGCTTTTTTAAGAATTTTAGAAACAGAATCACCAATTATAATATTTCTGATATGCCCTATGTGCAAAGCTTTGTTGGGGTTAACACTTGTGTGTTCTACAACTATTGAAGAATTATTTCCTATGTCTACATCACCAAAAGTCTCAAGATATGATTCAGACAGTATCAATTGGCTGAGTTTTTCCCAATTAGCAAAGAAATTCAGATATCCTGAAGGATGTGCTTCAGATTTCAATACCAGTGTACTAGTACAATTCAGATATTTTTCAGACAGCATCACTGCGATATCTTTAGGATTTTTTTTGAGTTGTTTTGCAAGCAAGAAAGAGACGTTTGAGCTAACATCCCCAAATCCAGGGTTAGCAGGCTCAACAGAATATTTTACATCAGATATAGAAAGATCAGCAAGAATCTTGTTGAGATTATTCTCAATTTCATCCAGAATCGATTTAAAGGTCATGTTATATCTCTGAAAGTTTGGGTGCTAATTTATCTAATGCTTCAAGAAGTCCATCTCCAGCATGGGCTGAAACTGTAATCGTAGCAGCAGATTTTACCGGTTCTGATGCATTTCCTAAGGCAATACTCGTTTTTGCCACTTTAAACAGTGGTACGTCAGTCGCACTATCACCAATTGCCACAACATCATCTCTAGAAATAGATAATTTTTTCATAATCTCTGAAAAACCAGTACCCTTGTCAATACCATGAGAATTAATATGATAGGCATATTGACTATCAGATAACTCTACTTTGAGATTATTTTCAGCAAGAATCTGTCTTGCAAGATCAAGATCAAATGTTCGCTGCAAAACAACCTCAGTCATCCTTGGAAAAACAGATTTTTCTTTCACATTTTCAAGATTGTTTTGAATAACTTTTAGTGCAATTTTGCATTCATCGATATTTCCAAGCAAAATATGTTCATCGGAATTTAAAGTAATACATCCACCATTCTCACCAACGGCAATTTTGGTAGTCCCGCCAAATACTGAAAGTAGAAATCCCTCAACAGATGATCTGCCTGTTACAAAAATCACATTATGACCCAGGTTAGTTAAACGTCTAAGTGCTTCAAGAGCATCAAGATGAATACGTCCACCACCATTTTCGGTAATCGTGCCATCGATATCTACTGCAAATGTCTTCTTTTTCACAAGAATCGTTTTTTGAACTGAATAATATTTGCTACTAAAAGAAATATGCCATCCAGAAAAATACGTTAGAATCTTTGGCATAGTTTTTCAGAGGGTTTTAGGCTCCATCATATGTCAGAAATTAATAAGATGCAAGACAAGTGAATAACCAAATAATAAAACAAGAGGTACAATAATAGGGAAAGGGGATTAGAAATATGGTTAGAAAGGGACGGATAGAAGAAATTTTCAGTAAAGCATTGTTTGCAGACGAATCTGAACAATACAATATTTGCTACAGAGACTTTGAAAGAATAAGAGAAGTGACATTACCAGAATTTCTAATTCAATCAAATAACTTCCAAACAATCCCCATTAACAGAATCAGGAAAATAAAGAAAAGTAATACGGTTTTATTTGAAAAGAATATCATAACAGGTGAATAGTATTGGGAATTCCTGAAAAGATCAAGGCCATTCAAGAAGAAATGGCAAAAACTCAGATCAACAAAGCTACTGAACATCATATAGGTCTACTGAAGGCAAAAATTGCAAAACTCAAAAGAGAGCAAGAAGCTGATGTAGTTAAAAAATCCGGAATGAAACAAGACGGGTTTGATGTAAGAAGGAGCGGGGATGCAACAGTTGTATTTATCGGGTTACCAAGTGTAGGAAAATCCACATTACTAAATAAAATGACAGGAGCAAATTCCACAGTCGGGGCTTTTCAATTTACCACACTTACAGTAGTGCCAGGAATGATGGAATATAGAGGAGCAAGAATTCAAGTGCTAGATCTTCCTGGAATTATCAAAGGGGCATCAACGGGTAAAGGATTAGGAAAAAGAATTTTATCGGTTGCAAGAACAGCTGACCTGGTATTACTCATATTGGATGTATTCCAACCATTTCATGAAGATGTGTTAGTGAATGAATTAGGCAACATAGGAATTAGACTAAATCAATTACCACCAAACATCACAATAGAAAAAGCATCAATGGGAGGAATTGCAATTGCTCAACAAGTTAAACTAACCAAAATTACAGAGAAGCATCTCAAAGACATACTACATCTTTATGGATTGGTTAGTGCACGTGTGGTAATAAGAGAAGATCTTACATCAGAACAATTAGCAGATCATATTGCTGGAAACATCAGCTATTCAAAAGCACTTACAGTTTTAAACAAAATTGATTTGGTAGACCAAGAATTTCTAAAAGATTTGAAAACAAAAATTAAATCTGATGTAATCGAAGTGTCTGCAAATTCAGATACAAACATCGATTTACTCAAAGAGAAAATATATGAAAAACTGAAATTCATTAGAATTTACATGAGACCTAAAGGGGAAGAAACAGATTTCAAAGAACCATTAATTGCAAGAGAGGGAGATACAGTTGAGGATATTTGTAATAAACTACACAGGCGATTGAAAAGAGAGTTCAGATATGGTTTAGTTTGGGGTAAAAGTGTAAAATTTGGAGGACAGAGAGTAGGTCTAAACCATATTTTACTTGATGAAGATGTGTTAACTATTATCAAAAGAAAGGGAGTATAATACAATTAAAAATTGGAAAATAGATCACAAAATTGTAGTTCGGGTAGAACAACACACTCTCAAAACAAAAAAAGAATTGATGTTTGATCCAAAAAAGATCCAAATTTAAGCACAAAATACAGTGTAGATCTAAAATGCACAAGTAAATAATTCAACAAAAGTAGAATGATCGCATTTGGAAATAATTTTTGAAAGTTTTACGATCATAAAATAAAATTTGAGAAATTATTACTTGATAAATAGTAATCAAATTGTGTAAATTTTTTTAGTTTAACTACTGAAAAACAATGAAAATGCCGATTCTGTATGGCTACAAAAAGAAAAGCTGCAACTAAACGTAGATCAACATCTAAATCTACTGCAAGAAAAGCAGCTCCAAAACGTAAAGCAGCTCCAAAGAGAAAGGCAGCAACAAAAGCAGCCGCTCCAAAGAGAAAAGCAGCAAAACGTAAAGCAGCTCCAAAGAG
>NZ_AEXL02000119.1 GCF_000242875.2 Candidatus Nitrosopumilus salarius BD31
TTCTAATTTCAAATCAGCCAAAATAAAACCGGCGTTATCTGCAAGTGCAGACATTTTTTTGTAAAGGTCTATCGAAGTTTTCTCCAACCAAGCATATTGTTCCGCAGTTACAAGATTCATCTCTAATGCTTTTGATTTGTTAATTGGAATATCATGTTCAGATTTCGTAGTGGGATCAAATATCGGTTCAAGTAGTTTTGCAGCAAGTGTTGTGTCAGTGTTTTCAGGAAGTGTAACCTCGCCTTTTTTCCATCTACTAACAAGACTGCCATAAAAATAACCCCTAACTACACACTCAATTGGAAGCATCTTCATCTTTTTTACAATAATTTCAGTATCAGAGTATCTTTTCACAAAATGATTTGCTATTGGTAATTCATTAAACCAAAACTCTGCAAATTTGCACAGAACTTTTCCTTTTTGAGGGATATTTTCATTAAATTTTACATCGTATGCAGAAACCCTATCAGAGAACTTGAAAAGTAGTGTATCGTCACCCATATCATACAAGTCCTTGACCTTACCTGAAGTGAGAAATTTCACAGCCAGCCTACCATGTAATCTGATTTAACTGCTCGGAATCCTAGGAACCCATCATTCCGACCATCTTTGGCATCTCTCGGTATGTTTTGCTTACAAAAACATCATTATCTGCACTGATCATCACAAATTCCATAGGATTCTCAGGAGGAGGGGAAACTATGATCTTCTGTCCAGCCTTAAGAGCCCCCAGTTCCAATGTATCGCCAGCACCAAAATTCACATGAACATTAGTTAGTGGTTGAGAGCCAATATTTTGAATAGTTACACGTCCCATTACAAACAAATTTTGTTTATCCAAAATAGGATCAACAAAAATATCATGTTCTTGAGTAGAGACAGATAATTTCAGAATATCAGCGCCAAATATTACCGCCATCGCTATAATGCCTCCAACTCCCGCAGCAATGATTAGAGTGTACTGATTCACCAATGGTTTCTTGCTTTTCTAATAATTAAGAATGATCACTTTACTTTAACACCATTCCAAAATGCAACCATTCCTTTAATCTTCATGGCAGCATCATTTGGTTCAGCATAATACCATGCACAATCTTTGTTGATTTTTCCGTTGACGTCAACTGAATAATAATTGGCCTTTCCTTTCCAACCACAAACAGTAGTCAAATCAGTCTTTTTGAAATATTCTTTCTTTATCGAATCGTATGGAAAATAATGATTCCCTTCAACGACTACAGTATCATCACTTTCTGCAATCACAGTATTGTTCCAAATTGCTTGCATGACATCACATCACATATACATTATTTAAAGAAAGTTCCAGATTATTTTTTGTTCTGCTCAGGAATTACAGATAATGTAATAGTAGATAAAACATGATTAATTTTTCGAATTTGTTTTGTAATTATTTCAGCAATTTCAAGTGAAGAATTTGCCTCAATTTTTACAAAAATATCATACATGCCAAAAGTCCCTTTCGCTTCTTTGATTTGATCAATTTTCAAAAGCTCGCTCATGACATCCATTTCATGAGCCATTTCACTCTTAACCAGAACGTATGCAATTTCCATCTTATTCGCCTTTCATTTCCTCTCTTGTTCTAAATTCAGGTGTAATTCCAAGAGATTCATAGTTGCCGGATGAGCAAGTAAAACACATGGAGTCTTTTGGAATACCTACTGCTGCCGCAAGATTTTCTGCATCATTGTATCCCAAAAAGTCAGCACCGATACTTTGCCTTACCATCTCAGTCATTTCTTCTTGAGACATTTCCTTTCCATTAGAAAATGTTGCAAGCTCTTCCTGTGAAGGAAAATCAATTCCAGCATAACATGGGAATTTAATTGGAGGATACGTGATCACCATACTGATTTTTCTAGCACCAGCCCTTCGAAGTGCTTTGATAATTGCCTTTGAGCTAGTTCCCCTAACCAAACTATCATCTATTACGACTACATGTTGCCCTTCAATAATTTCTTTAATTGGGATAATCCATCGGTTAATTTCTATTCGGTCAGATTGATGTGGTTCGATGAAGCTTCGCAGTGGACCTTTCTTACTATATCGGTCTTTGAGTAGACCCTCATCAAAAGACACACCAAGTTCTTGGGCATAACCTAACGCTGCAGGTCTTGCAGAATCTGGAACGGGGATTACTAGATCTGCATCTTTGATTGGGAATTTTTTTGCTAAAAATCGTCCAATATTTTTTCTTGCGACATAGATGTTTGTTCCTTCCATGTTACTTGAAGGGTGTGCAAAGTAAGTAAATTCAAAAGAACAGTGAGCACGTGTAGGATCATCAGAGAACATTTCAGTTTCCAATCCATTTTTGCTTAACCTGATTAGTTCACCTGGATTCACATTGCGTTGCAGTTGAGCTCCAACTGCAGACACTGCAGATGATTCCGATGCAACAATGTATGTGTCATCGGATTCTTTGTGACCTAAAACCATCGGACGGAATCCTTTAGGATCACGTGCAGCATAAACAGAATTATCATCAGAGATAAACGTAAAACAATAAGATCCAATCATCTCGTTTTTTAGAATAGATAGTGCCTTTCCCATCTCACCGTTCTCAGAGATTAATGTAACAAGTCTTTGGGCGGCAACAAGCGTATCACTTGCGTTTTGAGGAGTAAACGAGCACCCACCAACCAGATTAGATAGTTCCTGCACATTTGCTATGGTTCCATTATGAGCGATGCATAAATCCTTGACTTTGAGAGGCTGTGCATTCTCCAAAGTGCTCTTACCCATTGTAGAATAGCGAACATGTCCTATTACTGCAGGAGAGGCATATTCTTCAGAAATTTTTTTAAACTCAGATGATGCGGCAGAAACTAATCCCAATCTCTTAAGCGGGGCTTTGTTCGGAATTGCAAGCCCCCAAGCTTCTTGACCTCTATGCTGAAGTGCCCTTAGTGCATCAATTACCATTGGAACAACATTGGTTCCTGTAAGACTATAGATTCCAACAACACCGCAATTTTCTTTAACCATGAAGTACCAAATCCCTTAACGAATTTAACCAAGTTTTTTGAGCCTTATCAACTCTTAGATCAATGATGGATTTTGCAGAATTTGTAAATTGAATCCTATATCCACCAAATTCGCCTATTTCCTTAAAGGAAACATTGTTCTTTTTTAGAATGCTTTCAAGTTTTTTGAGATTCTTTCTTTCTAATGCAAGTAAATATCGAGAATGGCTTTCAGAGAATAAAATTCGGTCAACTGAGAGTTTTTCACCGGGTACTTTTTCCAGAGACACCTTACAGCCGATCTGGTTTGTCATACACATTTCAGACACTGCAACTGCAAGACCGCCTTTTGAGCAATCATGTGCAGATTTTACAAGACTATCATTAATCACTTTAAGTACAGAGAACATATTTTTCTTCGAATCTTCAAAGTTGACAACAGGACATTTTCCACCAATAAATTTATGAACATATTCAAAGTATTCGGAGCCACCAAGCTCATCTTTTGTATCCCCAATAATTACAAGACAGTCATTATCTGAAATTTTTTGGGGAATAGATGGTTTTTTGTCAATCAAACCTAAAACACCAATTACAGGAGTTGGTTTTATGGGACCAGCGGGAGTTTCGTTATACAAACTGACTTTGCCTCCAACACATGGGATTTTAAAAAATTTTGCAAAATCAGTCAGTCCCTTTAGAGATTCCAAAAATGTCCAAAAGATTTCAGGATCCTTAGGACTACCAAATTGAAGATGATCAAGCATTCCAATGGGTTTTGCACCAGTACATACAACATTTCTGCAAGCCTCCTCAAAGCAACCAATTGCCCCTTCTCTTGGATTGATGTAGCAATGTTTTGGGTTGCCGTCAATTTTTGCAGAAAGAAATTTCCCATTATCTAAACGTAAAACAGATGCATCACGGCCAGGCTTAGTAACAGTTCTAATTCCAACTTCATGATCATATTGACCATAAACCCAAATTTTACTTGCAATGTTTGGGGATGCAAGAAACTTCATCATTAGTTTAGAATAATCAGTGATTGGTTTGAGTTTTTTTTCTTTTTCAATTGTATCTAAGTAGACAGGTTTTTTTGATGGCAAGTCAAGCAGAGTTGCATTTGCCACAACATCAGTTGGGAGATTAGCAAATGTTTTTTTGCCTTTTTTAATGTGCATATAATTATCAAATTTCACATGTCCAATTACAGAACACCCAATATGGAATTTTTTACAGATTATTTGTAATTTTTTTAATTTGATTTTACTTGTTACAATTAACATACGTTCTTGAGATTCAGAAACCATGATTTCATCTGGATGCATGTCGGATTCACGTGTATGTACCTTCTCAACATCCATCTCTATTCCTATATCTAATGCATCAGCTGTCTCGGATATTGCACAAGACAGTCCACCGCCGCCAAGATCTTTCATTGCATGAATTAGTTTCTCATTTCTTGCCTCTAGAATTGCCTCAATGATCAATTTTTCTATGAAAGGATCAGGGATTTGAACTGCAGAACGGTCTTCAGATTCCAAAGAATCAGACGCAAATTGAGAACCACCAATGCCATCTCGTCCAGTAGAGCCACCAAGCAGTATCACTAAATCACCTTTCTTTGCATGATTTTTGATAAGATTCTCTTTTTTTCCAAATCCGACTGCGGCAACGTCTACCAGAGCATAGTTTTGATAACATTCATCAAACTCAACTTCTCCTCCAATAGTGGGAATCCCCAAACAATTTCCATAGTCAGCAATACCGGTAACTGCATTTTTGAAAAGCCATCTTGCTTGTTGATCTTTTTCAATATTTCCAAAACGCAATCCATCAAAAATTGCAATAGGTCTAGTTCCAGCAGACAAAATATCACGAATTACACCCCCAACACCAGTTGCGGCACCTCCATACGGTTCTACAGCTGAAGGATGATTATGACTTTCAATGTGGGCGGTTACGACATATCCATCACCAACATCTAAAACTCCAGAATCATATCCTTTTTCTTTGATTACCAAAGGCCCTGTCATGGGCAACATTTTGAGATGTTTCTTGGATGATTTGTAAGAGCAATGCTCAGACCATTCAGCAGCTACAATTTGTAATTCCGTGGAAGTTGGTTCTCGTCCAATTTTTGATTTTAGATCGGATAGTTCTTGTGATTCTAGACTCAATTATGAACACCAGTTTTTGTTAGTAGAGATTCAAAGATCAACGATGATGGTTTGTTGTCAATTGGGTTGATTTCAGATTCAACTGCTCTTTCAGGATGAGGCATCATACCAACCACATTTCCGTCTTCATTACATACACCTGCAATTCTGTCAGTGGAGCCATTTACTACCTCACTATATCTAAAGACAATTTGGTTTTTTTTCTTTAATTCTTTCAAAGTATCATCATCAACATAATACCTCCCTTCACCGTTTGCAATAGGTATTGGAATTTTATCATGCAGTTTGAACTGATTTGTAAATGGGGTTGTATTGTTCTCAACAATCAGATTTGTCCATTCGCACATAAAATTTAGAGATTCATTTTTGAGCAAAACACCAGGAAGTAACCCAGCCTCTACAAGAATTTGAAATCCGTTACATACACCTAAAATTGGAATTCCTTGTTTGGCCATTTTTTGAACATCTTTTATAATTGGACTGTGAGCTGCTATCACACCTGCTCTAAGTCTATCCCCATAAGAGAAACCACCTGGAAGAACCACTGCATCAATATTTTTTGGGAGGCCTTTCTCGTGCCAATAATACTGTGCGTCCAAATCAAAGACATCACTCAAAACATGATACATATCGCGATCACAATTACTGCCAGGAAAAACTACAACTCCAACTTTCACGATTACAATTAGATCCTCAGATATTTAATTTGAATCTAGCAATAGAATATTTTTATGTGTGCAAAAAGCTTGATCGGCGTTACTCAAGTCAGACACATTATGTAAAAAACATCATTGTGTGAGATCTGGATAAAACAATACTTGACTCGACAATAAATCATGGAAAAGAGATCAGTTTCCTTCCAATAAAAAATTGAAAATAGCCAGAAATCATTTCAAAAAAAGTCAACTGTCAAAAACATCGATTGTGACTTTGCTTACCATTGGATTGTATATTCTTAATTCATCACAGATTTCTTGTACTTTAGATTGAGCAGTTTTCTTATCTTTTTCTTTGATAGTAAATTTCAACATCTTTGCAGTCTTAATTTTTGAAACTGTTTTTTGGGTTCCTTTAAGAACCAGATCATTTAGAATTGTATCGCCCTCAGGATCACTGATACCAGGTTTATTTTCAATCGTCACATGCACATCATAAATTGCCATTGATAATTAAAAAAATAAAAATGAGGTTAATCTATCTTCCGAATAATTTTACGTTTTTATACTTATTTTGAGATAGATGTCAGGTATCCGGTTCTGAGGACTAGTATTGTCAAAGATATCACCGCCCAGTGCCGGTTACTTGGAATTCATTTTATCTTTGACATATTCAACATATTTTCGGTAAAGGCCTGATTCATAATGAGGGTTTTTTACAATGAGGAATTTATTTTTCAAATCTTCTTTGGAAGAGTACATGTCCTTTTCAAAGATTTCTTTTTCATCAAGTGTAATACAAATATCTTGCCATGCAGAAACCTCTCCAGGATTTCTATTTGCAGTTGCATAGTAGACATACATTAATCGGAGTTTGTTATATTCATCCAAACCCATATCTTTACCAAAAATATAATTTCTTTTCAAACTCTGAAAATAGATCAACCCCTGTTTGGTCAGAACATAATCAAAAAGTTTGGGATACTCGTTGAGTTCAATTGGATATAATGGGTTGTTTTGATCAGATGACATTCAATCGAAAATAGGAACTAGTCCAAGATAACTTTAATTTTTACATTATATTTTGTATTTTTTCAAGCCTTGTTCTAAAACTAAATTCAAGACATGTGAAAAACTCACAGATTTGGTCGAAGTTTTGATCATCTTTGCTTGAATACTGCGAAGTTTCTCTGCATTTGTAGAATTCAATACAATGGTTATTCTATTTGTCACATTAACATTATACTTATTTCATATAAAAACAAGGCACATTTCTTGCCTATCATACAGATATTGGAATTTATAGATGATTATTTCACATAATCACATAATGGCCAAAGGCAGAATGAGATATTGGAAGATCACATCAGAAGAATTAGCAGGATATACTTATGACGAGAGCAATTTACTTAATTGGGAAATTAAATGTATTAGAGAACCAGAAAGTGAGGCACAATTTATCGGAGTTTTCATGTACAGAAACGGTACAGCGTATGACTATGAATCAGTAAAAGGCATATGCTTTTTTCATAACAACATTGATCGAAAAGAAATTCCTTCAATCACCAGTTTCCTTCAAGGGAAATTTAATGGAAAGGAGATGGAAAAAGGAGAAAGAGTATTTCTCAAAGACTCTAAAGAAATCTATTCGGCCAAAGATATTAGTAATTTGGCAAAAGAGATGGAATCCAAGTTTAACACTAAAGCCATTATTTCATTAGAGTTTGAAGGTATAACGGCTGAACAACTCAAAGAAGCCGGTCTTCCAGAAGCAAAGTTGTTACCAATTCCCACTTAATTGATATAGTTTAGACGCAAAGATAATGGATGTCAGAATTAGAAGGTATCAGTAAGCATTTTGAAGAGCTAAGAAAGAGACTACTTAGGATTGTACTAGTAATTGGAATCATCACCACGTTCATTCTAATGTTTCATGCGGAACCAATTCAAGTTGGAGAATTTACTTTGTATTACCCTACACCCGAACCAATCAACAACATGGCGGCACAGATTACAAATCATATGAAAAACAATCTGGTTCCAGAAAACGTGCAATTAATTCAGACTGCACCAGGACAAGCATTCTTTGCTCAGGTATACATCGCAGCACTAGTCGGAATTGTTTTAGGAATGCCAGTAGTAATAAAAGAATTAGTTGGATTCATCAAGCCAGCGTTAAAAGAAAACGAAGTACATGTTAGCAGAAGCATATCCATTCCAGCATTAGGGTTATTCATTTCAGGTTGCATATTTTCTTACTATTGGGTAGTTCCATACATTTTAGAATTTTTGTATAGATATGGAGAATCTGCAGGTCTTGTAACGTTTCTAAACATCATGGATTTTGTGACATTTGTATTACAATTTTTGTTAGCATTCGGAATTTCATTTCAGCTTCCACTTGTAATGTATGCAGTGTCAATGTCAGGAATGATAGAATCTAGTTTTTGGAGAAAAAATATCAGATACGCCATTGTAGCTATCGTGATATTCGGTGCAGTGATCACACCGGATGGAAGTGGGGTCACGATGTGGTTTATTGCAGGTCCTATGATTGCATTATACACAGCAGGCATGATAGTCATCGAACGTAAAGAACGTAAAAAGTCGAACATTTAAATCCAAATTTAATCAAATAGATATATCATGTTAGGGTGGGATAAGTAATTTGATTGCAGGGCAAGAATGGATTTTTATCATAATTATTGCAGTGGTGTTCATTTTTGGGGCAAAGAAAATTCCTGAGCTTGCAAAAACCTTCGGTAAAGCCAAAGGAGAGTTTGAGAAGGGAAAGATCGAGGGGGAGAAAGAGCTTAATGATTTTAAGGGAAAAATAGATAGTCCCGCAAACGATAAAGAATCTAAATCAGACTAGGTTTCAGCAGTTTTTAAAAAATCATTTAAAATTCGTTCATACTCTTGTTCAGATTTATTTTTCCCAAATAAACTAAGGAATTTCATTTTTCCTTTTAATTTTAAATTTACATCAACTATGATTTTTGTTCCATCTGGAACATCTATGAATTGTTCTTTAATGTGACTTCCCTTCCCATCACCTCCAATTACAAAAACTTCATGTAACACAGGGGATTTGGAAACATGTTTTGCCATAATCAATAATTCTTTTTCTCCTAAAACAAGATGTTCTTCAACCACAGAAACATCATTTCTTACGGAGCGGATTCTAATTGAAGGGTAATGCTGTGGAAATAGTTTCTGATAATTTTCAAAATTAGAGAAAATATCAAACACGTATTCTCTTTTTGCATTAATTGTTTTTTCAAATGAGAATGTTGGCAATAGTAATTTAGAAAGTGCCCCATCGAGGGTATAAATCGTGCTCTATGTCAAACTGGTCTAAACATTTTCCCACACCATGATTAATAATGTCATCAATAGATTTTGGTTTGGTATAAAATTCAGTAACAGGCGGTAAAATGACAACACCCAGTCTAGATAACTTTAGCATATTTTCTAGATGAATTGCAGACAGGGGGGTTTCTCGAACCATTAAAATTAGTTTTCTATATTCTTTAATTGTAACTCCCGCGGCTCTTGCAACTAGAGTGTCGTCATATCCATTTGCAATTGCAGATAGTGTTTTCATACTGCATGGGGCTACAATCATCCCATCAACTTTATGGGTGCCACTGGAAATACTTGACGCCATATTTTTTTCATCCGAAGTATTAGTTGCCAATGATTTCACATAATCAACAGTATGCTCCGTTTCCATGGAAATACACTTTTCACCCCATTGAGACATTATCAAATGAGTCTCAACATTTAGTTTCTTGAGAGTCTCAAGCATGCGTATTCCATATATCACGCCAGTGCTACCGGTGATGCCAATGATTAATTTCAATAGTTAATCTTGAAAGCCAGAGTATTTTATCTATTAGATATAGAATTTTGTTTAGCACTAGAAATTATCAGATAAATCATTTTGGTTACGCTCTAATTCATTTTGAGTTTTTCTTCGTTTCAACCACAAAGAAATGCCACCAGCTGCCATGGCAGTTAACAAGATAATTCCAGCCATTTGAAGTTCAAGATAATAGAGCACGGGTAGAGTCAAACTCCAATTGAAAAAAATCTATTGGTTTTCGCCGATCAATCAAATCAAAAATTAGCTATATTAGATCCCAATATCTAGTCATATTGTGATTAAAAATTCTGACATCAAGAAGATAGTAAATGAGTATTCAGATGTTAAAATTGGAGTTCTTGGCAGTCACTCAGCTCTAGAAATTATGGATGGTGCAAAAGATGAAGATTTTCAGACTACAGTTTTTTGTCAAAAAGGAAGAGAGGGACCATATCAAAGATTTGGACGAATTGCAGATGAAATAATAGTATTAAACAAATTCAAAGAAATGGCATCAGCCAAATATCAAAAACAACTCAGAGAATCTAACACGATTATTGTACCTCACAGATCACTTACGGTTTATCTGGGTTACAAAACGATAGAAAACTCATTCAAGGTTCCAATTTTTGGGAACAGGAAGCTATTCCAAGCTGAAGAGAGAACTGCAAAAAAGGGTCAGTATTATCTGCTAGAAAAGGCCAGAATAAAATATCCAAAATTATTCAAGGATCCAAAAAGAATCAACAGACCGTGCATAGTAAAGGTTCAAGAAAAAAACAGACCACTTGAAAGAGCATTCTTCACAGTTTCATCCTACAAAGATTATGTAAGAAAATCCGATGCAAAAATCAAACAAGGAATAATCTCACGAAAAGATCTTGAGAAAGCAAGTATTGAGGAATTAGCAATAGGAACGTACATGAATTTCAATTTTTTCCATACACCAATTTCTGATCAAGTTGATTTTATAGGGATTGAGCGTAGACTGCAGACTAATATTCATGATTATAATGCGCTTCCTGCAAAACAACAGTTGGATATTGATGTAGAATTACAAAATATCGAAGTGGGACACACACCTGCAAGCATCAGAGAGTCATTGCTTGAGAAAGTAATTAAAATGGGAGACAAATTTGTAGCCGCAGTTAAGAAAGAATATGCCCCAGGAATTATTGGTCCATTCTCACTTCAAAGTGTGATCACAAAAGATTTGGAATTAGTAGTGTATGATGTATCGCTTCGAGTTCCTGGAAATCCCATAGTTGCAACAACTAGCCCATATACAAAATATCAATACGGTAAGACATTTGGGGTGGGTAGAAGAATCGCAATGGAGATTAAACGAGCTCAGGAAGAAGGGCGTTTAGATGAAATCGTAACGTGATTAAATTTGAAAAAAGGTATCAGAAAAAGTTTTGAGAAAAATCAAGAGTTCAACTAATCTTCATAAAAAATCCAGGATAGTCCTCTAACTTCTTCCCATGATGGATTTTTCGAAGTGATATTATTTGACATAGTAATTAATTCTCAAATTTACATAAAACCAACTCGTATGATTGATACGAAAGATCTTTTAATTAAAACTCAAAGTCACATCATGTTAGATTTCAGAAAATATCTAAATTGCCCTGAATGCAGACAAAGACCTCCGTATTGCCCAGAGCATAGAAGAGAGGTGGATGCCATATTAGATAAAGACAGATAATCTAAAAATAAACAATTTTTAGTTTTTTTACAAACCTAAAAGAAATTAAAAAACAGAATATTGATGAGAGAAAGTAAAAAGGCGCAAACCCCTAACTGCAGAACTATGAGAGATTTCCTCTCTTTTTCAGTTCGTTAAACGACTGAAGCCTTTTTCGTTCTGCGGGGCAGCGCAATCTAATCGCCAGATTTTACAACTAACGACATTATTTACTGTAAGACATATTAGTATTTAATATTTTATGTGATTTATTTCATAAAATATAGCATAATATTATAAATTACAATATAATTTTTCAGGCATGAATTTTTGATCATAAAAATCAAATTATTTGACACGAGAAAAATCTAATCATCCAATAAATACACAATTTATGAAAATGATATCAAGCCAAAAAGAATCACCATAAGGATAGAAGATAAGTCAGACTAACCCAAGCAATAAGGCTTCAAAAAGAAATTGCCTCATTTAGACAATCTAAAGCACCAAATGAAATGTTAAGAAAGTGCATCTGAGTACAAAAATATATTTTCAATGAATCTCTACCATCTTTGTCAATTGGCTAGATTGAGGAATATGTTGAATACTCGACGTTTTGTCTCAAATAATTAAAACGGTTTGATGTTTGAGAGAAAATTGCTGGATGCCAGTTGACAATACAAACTCTTTTTTGACCAATATTTCACGACGTTGTATGGGCAAAATCATATTTGTAAAAGAAATCATAACCATTCAAAACGAACCAAAACTTTGTCCCACATGTCAAAAAGAAGACAGGTTAGAAAAGGGGCTCATCAGAGAAGAGAGGTCACATGGAAAAACAATTCTCTGCAACAGATGTGAGGCATTAATTGTTATGACAAATCAAAATCTGAGAAAAGTAGAATTGTCAGCAATAAAAGATGATACTATAATGCTCAAAGAGCCTCATTTGATAAGAAAAGTAGAATACTAATTTTTAGATTTTCCAAGTAATTCCTGAATTACATATCCCCTAACATTGGCAAACTCCCAATCCTTGAGATCTGAATTCCTACATTCTTCTTTTATGATAAGACCTGCAAGTCCATCGCTCCAAATATGTCGTTTTGTATCATAAACTTCAATAATTTTTCCATGTTTTGTTATTTTGATTGCACCATGACATCTCTCAATTATTTGTAATGCAACCCTCTGATACACTTTTTCAAAATTAACCATAATATGACTACTCATCATCATATCAAAAAGGTTCTGATTTTTTGGATGGAATGATAATATACGATAGAGATTAGAACAAAAATTGCTGATGATTAACCACCAAACTAAGCTATAACTGAATGATGATGAGTTTGCCGAATTATGAAGCACGATCTAAGATTTTCTTTCACTGACATTCACAGTCATTGATAGTGGTGGAGACAATGCTTCTGGATGATCAACACTTTCCCAGACAAAAACCTGAATATAATACACACCTGATTCTGCAGGGATCCATGATTGTGCAGGGGAAAAAGACTGTCTTGGAGACAAGGAACCAGTCAGCCAAGATAATGAAATCACGATATCATCATCATTTTTTACTTGAGTAATATACGCAAAGTTTTGTTGAGTATCTTGATTATTTGAAATATCTGCCATGATCATTATTTGTTCATCAACAAAATGAGTTTTAATTTCAGAAGGTGCTTGGGTAGTTATAGGATCTGCAAAAGCAATACCAACCACATATACGAGTACGCATATTGAAAAAATCAGAATTTTCATAACCGGTATTAGTGGGATATGTATTTAATCTATCTATGAGTCTTCCAAAAAAATTTCCAGAATATTCAATGATGTACAAAACACTGTCAAATCAAATTAAATTGCTAAAAAAAAGAATGAAAAATGTAAATGGCCAAGAACTAAAGAAAATCAATGCAAAGACTGAAAAATATCAATCAGAATTAAATAAAATTAAGAAAATGTTTCCAGAAAGATTTTTTGAAGAAGATAGTTAATTATTCATGGTTATGGCCACAATCACAATCATTGTCTTTAGTTAACATTAATTGTTGAACCATCTCATCACGAATTTTCAACAAATCAACAACTTGTTGTTTTAGGGATGATGAATCCCAATTTTCTTGATGCAATTCTCGTACTACATCAATTATTTCAAGATCAATATTTAGAAGATTATCCATAAGTTGTTCTTGATCATTCATGACAATTCATCACCACACTATGAAAAAAACCATTCTAATTTATAACATGAAATGTTTATGCTTCCATACTTTCTTTTAGAAGACTTTTCCTAACAAGTATTGGGATGTTGTAAAATGCTCCCAAGGCCATAGCGTCAGATGCACGATAATTTCTTAACACGAGGTCCTTTTTGCCAGTAAAGTACAGATTTGCCCTTAAAACTTCACCGCTTTCATAGATTTTTACTTTGACAAGAACCAATTCATTTTGTTCACAAATTTCTTCAATCATTCTATAAATTGATGGAATTTGCTCTCCTTCAGTGTCCCCAAAACTTGAGATATGTCTTGCAACTTCGCCTGAAAAGGCTCTCATGTGAAATTCTTTGCCACTATCAGCCTTTAGGATAACCATTCCTTCAACGGCATAAGGGTCAACGAACCCAACATAATCGATTTTGACGGATTCATAATCTGGCTCTTGTGCTTGCGCAATATCCATGGTATTATGTATAAACTTCCTTACTAAGGCTTATAAAGATAGCAAAAATTGTGGATCAAAATAATTTAAAATTTTTAAACGATCAATATGTGTGCGTGACCCCAAATTATTTAAAATCCGCAACTATGGGTAGCTTAATGTCTACAAATCCAGAACGGGCCGTATCATATGTTCTAAGCAAGTATGTTACAGAATACATGGATACGGAGGTATTAATTCTTAATCAGAATACATTAACCAGAGATGCAGCTAGAATGCTGCGTCACTATGAAAGAGATGACATCATAGTTACAGATGAAGAAAAATTTCCAGTAGGGATAGTTACTGATGAAGATATTCTAAGTAAAGTAAGTGATGTCACAGTTTACGCCGAAGCTACCAAATTAAAAGACATCATGAGTTCACCGCTTATCACAATTAATGAAAAATCCACATTACAAGATGCATTACATAAAATGAGAGACAATAACATAAGAAAACTTCCAGTTCTATCAAAGAAAAATCAGGTGATTGGGATGATTTTTCAAGGAGCCATTGCAAATGTCATACGAGATGCAACCGCAACAGCACCTCGTCTGCTGAGTCCCCCAGTAAAAGCAGTTCTAGGAAATTTGGGTTTTGTTTTACAGTTTGCAGGAGTATTACTACTTGTTCCAGCCATAGTTGCAACAATTTTAGAGGATACAACAATTGCTACTGGGATTTATTTGACAACAGTTCTTTTGTTAGTTACAGGTTTCTTTCTAAATTCTTATGGTGAAAAAGCCAGTCTTAATTTACATCAAGCGTCGATTTTGGTTTTTTCTAGCTTATTTTTGTTATCCTTGTTTGGAACTGTGCCATATCTGTATGTACTTCCAACCGGAGACAGTGCGGGGGCAATATTTGCAAATGCCTTCTTTTCAAGTGCTGCAGGATTTACAACTGGAGGAATTTCTATTTTTAATGAACCTGAAAATCTGAGTCAAAGTTTCACATTCTTCCGAAGTTATACTCAACTTGTAGGTGGAATGAGTTTCATTTATTTAGTAATTACCGCATTTTATCCAGAATCAAAACTGCAATCAATGCGAGGTTTCATATCAGGAAGAACACTTCACATGAAGGAGTTATTTTCAACAATTACAGTTATCTTTACAGTATACATTGTGATTGTCGCATTGTTGTTGTATTTCTTCGGGGAGAGAAATATTATCGATAATTTTTCGTTGGCTATGAGTACTCTAGCAACAGGGGGATTCTTACCTACATCAACAATTCTTGAGGGATTACTTTGGCAAGAGCATGTAATATTGATGGGCGCAATGATTTTAGGAGCATTGCCATTTACGTTTCACTATGCATTTGTAAGAAAAAAATTCCTTGCGCCTAAAC
>NZ_AEXL02000118.1 GCF_000242875.2 Candidatus Nitrosopumilus salarius BD31
ATATGTTTCAAGTAGAGGATTTATTTCGAGATTTTTCCTGTCCAAGATGACTTGATCAAAAACCTCTTCCATAAGTAAATAAATCTTGGTGCTCCAGCCGGGATTTTCATCGATTGATTTTGAACCCGGGATCACTGCCTTGAAAGGGCAGTATGCTTGACCGGTCTACACCACTGGAACCCATGAAAATTCTGTATTTTGACCATAAAATCTTTTGTAAACCACAAAGATTTTTTTATTGGCGGATTTGGAGAACAATCATGAGTATAATAAAAAAAATTGATCAAATGATTGAGGAAAGAAGTTTACTAAAACATCCATTTTATCAGATGTGGTCTGATGGAAAATTATCAAAAGAATCTTTAGCAGGATATTCTAAAGAATACTTTCAACTTGTAAAAGCAGTTCCTTCTTTTATGTCTCCTATTATTGCAAAAGCACCAGATTCAGTATCAAATGAATTAATTGAAAATCAACAAGAAGAATCTGATCACATTAAACCCTGGATTGCTTTTGCTAGTGAACTTGGAATATCAGAAGATGAATTAATGACATATCCTGGAACTGAAAAAACTCGCAAAGCAGTATCTGATCTTAATGAACTGATGGATACTTTTGATGGTGGTGCATGTGCAATGTATGCGTTTGAAAAAGAAATTCCTAAAATAAGTCAAACAAAGCTTGATGGATTAGCAGAATTCTATGGGATGACAAGTGATGAAGCAACAGAATACTTCAAACTTCATACTGAAGCAGATATCAGACATGCAGCCTCATGGAGAAACATATTGGAAAAATCTTCCGTTGATTCAAGTATCTTGATAGAAATTGCAGACAAATCAATCTCTGCACAAAATCTATTGCTTGATAGTTGCTATGAAAAATACTGTTAATCTCATAACATTTTATACCTGAGAAAAAATTCATCTGCTTAGGGCCCGTAACTCAGCTTGGTAGAGTAACCGGCTCATAACCGGTGAGCCAAGGGATCGAAGCCCTTCGGGCCCATTATTTTCAATTAGTTTTAAAATGAGCCAATTTAAAATCATCTGGCTGCAATGAAGAATCAGAGTTATATCTGAATGATGATTGGAAGGCATTTGTCTGAGCTGCCCCTACTCATTTGCTTATCTGCTTCTTCACTTTTTCTAAAATATTCTGATCTATGAGATTTTGCTCATACAATGATTCTGTAATTTCTAAAATATTTAGAATTGAATGCATCTTTACTCCTAATTCAGTTAATGCCTCACTTGCTCCTTCCATTCTATCTACAATTACATATGCATCTTTTATGGTAATGTTAACTTCTTTGAGAGATTGTATTGCATTGACAACTGAACCTCCCGTAGTTGCCACATCGTCTATCATGACTACCTTCATCCCATCATAAATTTTACCTTCTACAGATTTTGATGTGCCGTAATCTTTTGGTTTACTTCTTACATAGATTAATGGCTTTACAGTTTCCATCGCCAAAGCTGATGCAATTACCAAACCTCCAGTAGGGACTGAAACGATCGAATCAAATTCATCCAATCCTATGTTTTGTGCAATGTCATTTTCAAGATATTTCACCATCTTTCTAAATTCATGAGGATAACTTGGAACCAATCTCAAGTCTACATAGTACGAACTCTTTTTTCCACTGGCCAGTGTAAACTCTCCAAATTTTATTATGCCATTTTGGTGCAAAAAGGTTGCAAACTCTTTCACAAACTCCATACCAAAGTTAACTACACTGGATTTATTTTGGTTTGTATTGTGAAAGAATCATGCCTGAAATCTGGTTAAATTATGGTATTACAGACGTGGTTTTGGATATTAGAGCAGAAAATTTAGAACAAAAAATTGATTCTGAAGGTAAAATTCTAGATGATTCAGCGATCAATGAAAAACTAAACATGCTAGATTTGTCTAAACCTATGGAACTCGTGGTCTTACATAATTCTAAATCTATTCAAAAAATAATCTCTTCTCTGTTTATCATTTGTGAACAAAAATCAAAACCATTTCCAAAGATCTTCGCTGAGAAAAAAATCCTAAATTTAGTTAAGGCAGGATTGCCTGAAGGAAGTTCAATTAATGAATTTGATGATTCTGATATTTCAAATTCAAATCTTGTTTTTATGGGTGAAATGGAGTTTGATGGATTGTTTGGCTACGAAACTATATCGACTCGTCTTATCAAAAAATTTGGTTTAGAGTCTATGCTTTCAGCATATGCTAAAAGACAAGGAAATCTTCCCACACCTGGTCAATATTCTGAAAGTTTAACTGAAGCAAAAAAATTTACTGATAACTTTGAAATTCAAGGAATTGAAATAATTGCAAATTCTGATGGTATTGTTGATTTTACCGTAGGACACCCTTCAGAGACTCTTTCAACTACAAAAATTCTAGAATCCAACTCTATCAAAGACATAGGTCAGCATAAAACGATGATAATTAGTACTGGTAAAGATGCAAGTAATGATAATCTTGGGAATTCATTTTCCTCGCTTTGGAATTGTTCAAATGCAATTAAAAAAGATGGACTTGCAATTTTAGTTGCCGAATGTAAAGGTGGATTAGGTTCTGATGCACTACAACAATACATTGAAGATAGATTAACTTTAGAACAATTACGTAATCCAACTAAATACATTAGTGGGATGGAAGATTTACTATTTCTATCAGAGGTACAAAAGAATTTTCAAATCGGACTAGTGTCAATTATTCCTGAATTTTATGCCAAGAAACTTAATTTGATCTCTTTACCCGGTATCAAATACTCTATGGATTATATTTTAAAAACACAAGGTGCAAGACAAAAAATTGCAGTAGTTTTAGATGGTGCTAGACTTTTGTTAAGGTAAAAGACTAGGTAGAAGATCTGCTGGTAATGGAGCACATAAAATTGCTAATCCTATAATTCCAACATATGCTAACTTTCTATTTCTTGTGAGTGGTGAAACATCATCTAATGGTGTTGCACTGGGATTTCTTGAACTCATAATAAGAATTAAAATTGCCATTAACCAATAATTTAACAAAATTAGAATTGCCATACTACCAAAAGTTGCATATCTGTGAAGTTTTACGCCAAGAAGCGTTCTTGCCATATGTCCTCCATCTAACTGCCAAGCTGGTAACAAATTCAAAAATGTAATTAAAAATCCAATCCATGCGGCAAACATTACGGGAGTCATGATTACCTCATTTCCTGTTCCACCTTTACCAAACATTGCCAAACTGGCAGACATTAGTAATGGTTCTCCTTGCTCCCACTCAATCAATCTTGAATCCGCAAACAAACCTGCTGCAATATCTTGATCTAAAACTGGTGCTGAATATGCTCCGTACATTGACACTATCACTGCAATTACCAATCCCGCAATTGGACCTGCAATGGCCACATCAAATAAAATTTCTCTATTGATTGTCAATCCACGTGATTGGATAAATGCTCCAAATGTTGGAATTCCAATAACAGGTAATCCTGGAATAAAGTATGGCCAGGTTGTTTTTAATCCATGTGCTTTAGCAGCAATTATGTGACCTAACTCATGAACTCCTAAAATTCCTAATAATGATAATGTGTAAACACCTGCCATTTCTAAAGGATCACCAATCTCAACTATCGAATTAGTTCCAGACGTTCTATAGTACCCATCAATCATTACAAATGAAACCACAACAGCAAACAAAATTCGAGGAGTCCATGCTGTGCTCATCCACCTTCTTTGTTTTCTTGGGGAAAATTTCTGAATAATGACGTGTCTAGCACCATTGATTTCTTCCAATTTACAGACATAACTCATGTCTTCTAATCTTCTTGCCAAATCTTCAAATTTTGACTTGAATTCTAAATTTTCAATTTTAAACTCTAATGAAAACTCTGATTTATTAAAATCACTTACTTCAAAAATAGAATTTACTAATGAAATAATTTCTTCCTGCGTAGGTTCCGCCATTGCTTTGGGCTATATCTTTCCATTAAATGGTCTTTTGGTTTAAAATTAAATATTGATAGTTGTAAACTATGTCATGCAAGTGATTCTCAGGCAATTAGGTGATTGCAGTATTAGACGGGCAGGACCAAGCGATCTGATTTCTGTAATGGAAATTAATCTGAAAACACTTCCTGAACACTATTCTGATTATTTCTATGAGAGTTTATTGGCAGAACTTCCTGAGGCTTTTATCGTGGCAGAGATTGGTGGCAAACATGTTGGATATATTATGTGTAAAACTGAATATGGTTTTTCAAATTTTAAAAAATTAGGTTTTGTCAAAAAAGGTCATGTTGTTTCAATCGCAGTACTTGATGAATATCGAAGAAAGGGTATTGGACAAGCACTTGTAGAAGAATCAGTTAATGGTGTAAAACTAAGAAAGTGCGATGAATTTTACTTGGAAGTAAGATGCAGCAATAATGAGGCTGTAAGATTATATGAAAAATTAGGATTTGTAATCAGACAACAATTAAATGCATACTATCGTGACGGTGAAGATGCATATCTTATGGCAATTGAATTAGATTAATTCAAACCAATAAATAACTCACAAAAAATTATTTCTCGTGGACAAACGAAAGGGAACGGGTATTACAATTTTTGTACTTTGTATTGGTGGTTTCTTTCTTTATGCATACTTGTTAATGTTATCTGAATGGAGTCCAATTGTTTTGCAATTATCAATATTGATGATTGCTGGAGGTATTTTGGGAGTTGTTGCCTGGATTGGATATGTCATGGCAACAACAAAACCCTCATCTGCATCAATTACATCTGATGATTAATCTATTTGGAAATTCTAACATCTACAACAGTTTGATAATATCTTGGACCTACAGCTCTGACTATTTTAGAATCTAGAATTTCTGATTTTACTGGTGTTACTTGAAGATAATGCTCCTCTGAAAGTTTTCCTGCATCAAATTTTTTATCGGCATGAATGTGAGAATAATAATGAATGATTCCACCATTTTTGGTTGTATTGATTGCTGATTCTAAAAATTCATCAGATCTTTCAGGGAGCAACATCAGCGTTCTATCTGATTTATTCATTAACTGATCTTTGATGATTTCAGACGCATCTCCGTTAATTGAAATAACTTTTCCAACAAGTTTGTTTAACTCAATGTTTTTCTCACAGAGCTTTGAAGCAACTGGATTGATATCTAGACTATAAACAGTACATTTTTTCTTTTTAGCCGCCATTATGGAAAACATTCCAATCCCTGCAAACATATTGGTCACTGTCTCCCCATCTTGAATTAAATTTGCAATTCGCTCTCTTTCCGTAGATAGTCTGGGTGAAAAAAATGCATTTTCTACATCAACTATGAATTTACAGCCAAATTCCTTGTATTCTGTCTCTGTATTGTCTTCTCCTGCAAGAATTTCTAGGTCTCTGGTTCGAAAATCCCCTTCTACTGCAGATGCTTGATAGAATACACTCCTTGCAATTTTTACTTCATTAAGCAATGTTTCACCAATGATTTTTTTCTTTGATGATAGAGAATCTGGAATTCTTAAGATGATGATATCTCCAATCTGATCAAATGCTGAGATCAACTCATCACTTTCTTTTACTGTAAGCACATTTTCTAGTGCTTTTTTTAACATTCTAGTCAATGCTTGTAATAGAAATTTCCAGATGTTTTTTGATCCTTATCTAATCTACTTTCTAATTTATTTACCCTGGGTCTTAAGCTTCTTTCATCTCTTCTAAATGATATGTCGAGTGATTTTAGGAATCTATTCATAGCTTCAGCCTTTCGCATTGGTGATGTTGCTTTACCTGCAACTCCTGATTGACCCTCAAAAATCACCATCGTATCTGACACCAAATCCATCAATTGTAAATCATGATCGATGATGATTGCAGATTTTCCAAAAGAACGAACAAATTTCTGTATAAATTTAGCAACTGCAATTCTATCCTCTACATCTAAAAATGCTGATGGCTCATCTAATGCATACAAATCTACTTTTTGTAAAAGACATGATGCAACTGCAACTTTTTGCAATTCTCCTCCTGAAAGATTCTTGACAGATTTGTTGTATAGTTTTTTAATTTTCAACGGCTCAAGTATCTGTTCTTCTTCCATACTTCCTTCAACTTGATTGCCATTTGCTTTATCCAATACTGAAATAACCTCCACATCAATGTCATTTTGAAGATATTGTGGTTTGTATGCTATCTTTATTTTTTTGTCAATACTTCCAACATCTGGTTTTTCAACCCCTGCAATCATTTTCATCATAGTTGTTTTGCCTAGAGCGTTTGCACCCATAATTCCTACAACTTCTCCTTTTCTTACTTGACCAGGCTCAATTGTAACTGAAAATGTAGGATATTCTTTTACTAATTTTGGATATGTGACAATTGTATTCCCTTCTTCAAATATATCCGTAGTTGATGATGATACATCAAAAGAAAATTTTTTGTCTCTAAATCTAACATTTTCATTTGGTAAATATCCGTCAAGAAATACATTGATTCCAATTTTCGTAGATAGAATGGTTGAAACAATTCCATATGCTGCTGGTTCACCATATAATACTTCAATATAGTCACTTAGAAAATCGAGTAATGTTAAATCATGTTCTACAACCATTACGCTTTTTCCAATACTTGCCAAATTTTGAATTACTCGAGCAACTCCTGCTCTTTGAAAAACATCATTGTATGAAGATGGTTCATCAAAAAAATAAAACTCCGCATCTTTGGATGCAGCTGCTGCAACTGCAATTCTTTGTAACTCTCCCCCACTTAATTCCTTCAAACTCTGTTCTAAAGAATTTCCTAATCCTAATTCTTTGATTAGTTCTCTTGAAACTCCCCTTTCATCATATTTGTCTAGAAGTTCTTTTCCTGTTCCTTCAAAAGCTTCTGCAATATGGTGTACTTGTTGAGGTTTAATTGATGCACGAATTTGTTTTTGTTGAATTTTATCAAAATGCTGTTTTAGTTCTGTCCCGCTATAATGTTTTAAAATCTCATCCCATTCTGGAGGATTTTCATATCTTCCTAGATTTGGTTTTAAATTTCCAGATAATATGTTAACTACTGTACTCTTACCCATTCCATTTCTTCCTAATAGTCCTACTACCTCACCTTTTTTTGGAGTTGGCAATTTGTATAGTCGAAATGAATTTACTCCATACTGATGAATTTTATCAGTAGCTAACTCACTAGCTAAATTTACAATTGTGATTGCATCAAATGGGCATACTTTGACACATATCCCACATCCATTACAGATATCCTCGTCAATCTGAGCCTTTTTTGACTCTTCATTTAGAATGATACATTCAGCCCCTGATTTGTTGACAGGACAGTATTTTATGCACTCTAAACCACATTTTTTTGGTTGACAAAGATCCTGATCCAAAACTGCAACCCTATGTGTCATGTTGTAATCCGGCATTTCCTTTGTTTTATACCTATTTTGTATACTTTGAATCTGGCGTTACGTTAATAGATGAGAATTCATGAAGATTCATCAAGCCGGCCATAGCGTTAGGGTGCGACCCAATCCCTTTCCGAACTTGGAAGTCAAACCTGACGTCGCTGTTGTGCTACTAAGATGCGAGAGCTCTTGGGAAGCAACAGTGCTGGCATTTTTAATTTTCAATCAATCTTTTAATATCCAGTGAACTAGATTGATGTGATTTCAATGGCAAATTGTTCTGTGTGTGGGGAATCTTTTTCTGATGATATTCGATTTCTCAACCATATGATGGAAAAACACGGTTTTAGAAATCCAAATGTTGGCACCCCTGATAGAAATAGTAGGGGATACTAATTTTACAGATTTTGTAAGTAATCTAAAATTAATCTCACACCAAAACCTGTAGCACCTTTAGGATTGTATGATTTTTCTTTTGTACTTGTTTGTGTCCATGCAACTCCAGCTATATCCAAGTGAACCCATGGTGTATTCTCAATGGAATTTCTCAAAAATGCTGCAGCTGTGATTGTTCCAGCAGATCTGCCAATTCCAACATTTTTCATATCTGCAACTTCTGATTTTATCATATCTATGTAATCTTGATTTAATGGAAGCTCCCAAACCTCTTCTGTAGTTCTACTAGAAGCATCGTAGATCTTCTTTGTCAGTTTTTCATTATTTGACACCATTCCAGCAACGTTGGTACCTAACGCAACTATGCATGCTCCTGTCAATGTCGCAAAATCAATTATTGCTTTTGGCGAATAGAATTTTTCTCCATATGATAACGCATCAGCTAAAATTAATCTGCCTTCTGCATCTGTATTTAGAATCTCTGCAGTTTTTCCACTGTATAATTTTATAATATCTCCAGGTCTGTATGATTCACCACCTGGCATATTTTCAACAGATGGAACAATTCCTATAACATTGGTTGGTAGTTTTAGCTCTGACACTGCCTTCATAATTCCAATAACTGTGCATCCTCCACATTTATCAAATTTCATCTCATCCATTTTATCACCAGGCTTTAATGAAATACCGCCTGTGTCAAATGTTACTGCCTTTCCTACTAGGACGATTGGTTTTTCATTTCTTGGCCCATTGTTATATTCCAAAACAATTAGTTTTGGTCTATTTTTACTTCCTTGTCCTACTGCTGATATTCCACCAAAACCTCGTTTTTTTAATTCTGGTTCCGAAATAACCTTACATTTCAACTTATTATTTTTAGAAATTATTTTTGCAAAATTTGCTAGTGTATTAGGTGTACATTCGTTTGGAGGTAAATTTGCAAGACCTTTTGTAAATATTGCACTATTTGCAATAATCTCAGCATTTTTGATAGCCTTTACAATTTTATTCGATTTAGAAACAATAATTGTTAAATCTGGAGATTCTTCTGATTTCTCCGATTTGAAATTATCAAATTTGTATAATGCCATTTTTGAACCTTCTACAATCTGAGAAACTGATGAAATTGTGTCTGTTACAAAACTTGGTGGGGCAATTATTGAAAACTCTTTTAATTTCAATTCTCTTGCTTTTTGAGCAATTTTTCCAGATACTGCTCTGATAGTATCTCTTGTCAAATCCTCCTTTTTTCCTAATCCTGCAAGCAAAATTCTTTGAATTGAATTTTTTTCTGATAAAGGAATTATGTTTAATTTTCCTAACTTACCTTCCATATCTTTTATAGACTGATCGATAATTGAGGCTGTTTTGGCGTCAATTTTTCCCAATCCTAAAACTTTGGTTGAATTTTCTAATACAAACCCACAAAGAAGACTCGTCTTCTTTTTTGAATTCTCAATTCTAATTTTCATTATGAATGTCTATTTTTTCAAGTATTATTTAGATTTACTTTAGAACTATTTTCTTGCTATTTGTTAGCACACTGAATGATCTTACAAAAACCGATTTGATAGTTTTACAATCTTGATTACAATTTTCATCAATTTTAATAACTGATGATTTTTTTATTTTGTTGGATAAAACTGATTTCAGTAGTGGAAATAGTGCGGCTCTTCCACCATATACGATATTTTTATCAATGAACCAAAACATCTTCAATGCAGATTCATCTAGAATGTCGGTTCTAATTTTCATTCCAAAACTAGAGTAATGTCCCACCATTGAAATTTTACCTCTGGCAAAAAAATCAACTACTTTTGCAAATTTTACACACAAGTAACATTGATTGTCAAATACCATTATTGGCGTATTTTCTTTAATTTCCACATTTTCATTTAGTTGCGATCAAATTAAAATTTTACAGAAGTAGATTTTTATTCAATTTACAAAGATAACGTTCGAGATGGGCCTTAATTATTATCAAATTAAAAAAAATGTTCTTAGGGCAAGAAAATTAGTAATAAAGGGAACCAATTCAGCTGGTTCTGGTCATCCAGGAGGTTCTTTTTCTATGGCAGAAATTCTTGGTTGTTTATTTAACAAATATCTGAAATTTGATCCTAAAAATCCTCAATGGGAAGACAGAGATCGTTTGGTCTTGTCTAAAGGTCATGCTGCCCCAGGTTTATTTTCAAACATGGCAGTTGCAGGATATTTCCCAGAATCCGAAATTGAGACTTTGCGAAAGTTTGGGAGTAGATTACAGGGACACCCTGATCTCAAATGTCCTGGCGTAGAATTTTGTGGAGGATCTTTAGGTACAGGACTATCATATTCTATTGGAATAGCACTTGCAGCAAAAATTGATTCTAAAGAACATCATGTTTATACTATTATTGGCGATGGTGAATCCGACGAGGGCCAAGTTTGGGAAGCTGCTATGGCAGCTGCAAAATACAAGGTTGACAATCTTACTGTTTTTCTTGATAGGAATTTCATCCAACAAGATTCCTACACTGAAAAAATAATGCCTCTCGATGAAAAATTAGAAGGCGATGATTTTTCTGAAATGTGGAAAGATGCATCACGTTGGAAGACTGGTGATAAATGGAGATCATTTGGTTGGAATGTAATTGAAATTGACGGACATAGAATTGAACAAATTAATGCCGCAATTGCAAAAGCTAATGCCACAAAAGGAGTACCTACAATAATTATCTCTAGAACCATCAAAGGAAAATCCATTGAACATATGGAGGATAATCCGCAATGGCACGGAAAAGCTCCTGATTCTATTTTTGTACCTATGATTAATCTTGAATTGGATTCGCAATTCATGATTGCACCATCTATTATTGCAGGTGACATGTCAAATTTAGAAAATGAAATTAAAAGATGTGTCTCTGGCAGAGCTGATTATGTTCATCTTGATGTAATGGATGGTAAATTTGTTCCGACAAAAACTTTTGATCATAATAAAATCAAAGAACTAAGATCTCTCACGGTTATTCCATTTGATTCTCATTTGATGATTGACGAACCTGTAAAATATGTTCGAGACTACGTTGACGCTGGAAGTGATATAATTACAGTTCATGCAGAAGTTACTGATGAATCCAGCTTTGGAGAGATTCATGATCTATTAAAACAAAATCAAGTTGGCGTGGGACTTGCAATTAATCCCGATACTGAATTGCCTGAATGGTCGTACAAATTTCTGAATTCCCTTGATCAGCTAATTGTAATGTCAGTAGTACCGGGAAAATCTGGTCAGAAATACATTGAAGAAACACATGCAAAAATGGCAAGATTGAATTTAATCTTAAAAGAACATGACTTTTCAGGCTATATTGAAGCTGATGGTGGAGTGAATCTTGAAAATATTGGCTCTATTTTCGCTGATGGCGCACGTGTATTTGTTGGGGGTGGTGCCATCATTGGACAGCAAGATGTGCGTGCTGCAATCAGGGATTTTAGAAATGAAGTTTTACACTCTAGAAGGCGCATTTTACTAGATAAATCAAACGAGTTGGGAGGAAAAGATTTGGTAAACAAATGGATCGGATTACATGTTATAGGCGAAAAACAGGAACAAATCAAAAAAATTGCACAGGAGGCAGGATATCTTTGAATGAACCAATCATGACTGATATGCGTTCAGAGTACTCAAAATCTCTGATTCAAGCTGGAAAAGAAAATTCAAACATTGTTGTTTTAGGTGCAGATACGACAGATTCGCTAAAAACCTCTGAATTTGGAAAAGAATTTCCAAACAGATTTTTTAATGTGGGAATTGCCGAAGCAAATCTTGTTACAATTTCAGCTGGATTGGCAATATCAGGTAAAATTCCATTTGCTAGCACTTATGCTATATTTTTACCTGGACGCGCAGTTGATCAAATTCGAAATAATATCGCTTATCCATCACCATCTGGCAAAAAAGGTCTTAATGTTAAATTAGTAGCATCTCATGGTGGTTTGTCTGTTGGTCCTGACGGTGGTTCACATCAACAAATTGAGGATATTGCCATAATGAGAGTTATTCCAAATTTCAGAGTTTTTATCCCAGCTGATACCATCGCAGTTTCAAAATTGACTCAATTAATGGCAAAAGAATATGGTCCATTTTACATGCGGATGGCAAGATCAAAAACTCCTTTAATTCATTCTGAATCTCAAGATTTTCAAATTGGTAAGGGAATTACTCTAAGAGATGGTGCTGATTGTACTATTGCAGCATGTGGAATTACTGTTAGAATGGCTTTGGAAGCAGCTGAATCATTACAACAAGAAGGAATTTCTTGTAGAGTATTAGATATATTTTCAATAAAACCTATTGATCATGGTATTTTAGAAAAAGCTGCAAGGGAAACTGGTTGTATTGTTACTGCTGAAGAACATAACATCATTGGCGGAATGGGTTCTGCTGTAACTGAGTCTGTCTCTGAATCTTACCCTGTACCAATTAAGAGAATAGGGGCACAGGATATGTTTGGAGAATCTGCTAGAGATGACGAAATTAACTTACTCTTAGAAAAGCATGGAATAACATCTTTTAATATGGCAAAACAAGTCAAAGAAATTAGGAGTAAAAAACTATGAAAATTTTTCTTGATACTGCCAATCTTGAATCTATTAGAAAATTCAATGATATGGGTTTGTTAGATGGTATAACAACTAATCCATCTCTTATGTCAAAAGAAGGCGGTAATCCAAAGGATGCTATGAAAGAGATTACGAAAATCATCAAAGGTGATGTTAGTCTCGAAGTTGTTAGTACAGAATATTCTGGAATGGTTGAAGAAGGGAAGCGTCTTCGTGAATATGGCAATAATGTTGTCGTTAAAGTTCCTATGACTCCTGATGGTCTAAAAGCATGTAAGTCTCTTTCATCTGAGGGAATTCCTGTAAATGTTACATTGATATTTTCTCCAAATCAAGCTTTACTTGCTGCAAAATCAGGAGCAAAATACGTTAGTCCGTTTATTGGAAGATTGGATGATATTGGTCAAGATGGTATGCATCTCATAAAAGAAATTAAAGAAATTTTTTCACATTATGATTTTGGAACGCAAATTCTTGTTGCGAGCATTCGTCATCCATTACATGTTGTTGATGCTGCAAAAATAGGAGCTGATGTGGTAACATTGCCACCTGCAGTTTTAGATAAAATGTTAGAACATCCATTGACAAAAATTGGTTTAGAGAACTTTCTTGCAGACTGGGACAAACTAAAATCAGGAAATCCTGATATCAAAATTTAGTTGATTCTAACTTGTCTAGTTTATAATTCGCTGGAGATAAAATTTTAAAAATGAAAAATGAGGCTTTACTTGTCAGTACCTTTGTTTGTACTCTTTCTTGAACTAGTACCTCTACCTGTAATTCTAGTCATTCCTTCTGTTGAAGGTCTTGCTTTTGGATCAGGCATATCTCCTAGTCGTCTTGAACCAGTTCCTCTACCTGTGTGGACCATTCTATTTGATGCTGCTTTTTTTCTTGCTTCTTGAATTTTTCTATATTCATCGCCTGACCACTTTGTAGGATCATCGTCAACTTCAATAGTTCCTGTGCCTCTACCCGTTCTAATTCTTATTTTGCCCATAATCTAAGTTAATTCTGCTTGTATTTATCTAAGCTCATTTTTTAATACGAAAGATGATTTTAATGAAAATCTGTAATTTTTATATTTTTTATAATATGTTTAATCCACGGTTTTTAGACAAATTTTAATGGCAATGCCCTATTGACTGTTTGATGAAAAATATAATTTATTTCATAATTCCTGTAGTTGCATTTGTATTAATTTTATCTAATGCTTTTTTTGGACATCTACTTTTTGATACACCTTATGATCAAGATATTAACAAATATTCAATCTATGTTCATTTACAACAAGAATGGGACAGTTATCCTGGAAATATTTTATTTGAAATTACTAATGTTTGGTCCAATCCAAATCCAGATAAACAAGAATATTCTGAAGACACATCTGATATCTCTGCTCTTACAATCTATAATTCAAACCAGCTACAATATCAAAATGAAAAATCATATGTGGAATTAAAACATGAATTTAGTAATTGTGAGTCAAGCTGGAAACCAATGTTATATCGATATGCGATTGATTCTGTTAGAAATAAAATTGAATTAATTCAGAATATCAAAATAAACGATGACCCATACATCTCAATTTTACCTGCAATTCCAGTTGAGAAACAAATTGTATCGTCATCATATGTTCAATTCATCCCTCTTTGCACTTCCAAGGAAAATACTTCGTATGAATACTCGATTTTAATTGATGACAAAAATGCGTGGTTTGATGTTTATTTTGTACCATCAAAAGACCAACTTGACAATTATCTAAACTCTGATACCTTCTATTATTATCCTGATGACACCTGTTTTGCTAATAGTTTTCAAAGCTTTACTGGAGTATGTAATAATGTTGGAAAAAATTCTGGTCTTTTGATTGTGATCCCTGACATTTTAGATAAATCCTTGACTAAGGTAAAAGTAAGCCTTCATGAGATTATCTGAATTATTCAAATTTTATTCACTAATCCAGCCTAGTTTTTTGAAATATACAAACATCAGAATTGCAGGTATAGCTGATGCAATAATAATTATTATGAACGTTGTAAATGGACCTAAGAATACTGCATTACCGCCAATCCCTCCAGGCAAACTAACATTCATTCCATAAAATGTTCCAATTACTGTAGATGGAATAGCCAATGTGAAGATAATGGTTAATACTCCAAGTACTTTGTTTGTTTTTTCACTACTTAACACAAAATCTGTATCTTTGTAGATTTCCATTGTTTCTCTTGATTCTTCTAATGTTTCTATGACTTTCTCAATGTGATCAATCACATCGTCATAATACAATCCAAGTTGCTCATCTTCTTCAGAAAATCTTTTTACTTGTTTTGCAATTTCCAAAACAAATTTTTTCAACGGATTGGCAATTCTTCTTAATCTGTTGATCTCTCTTCTCAGTAAAGCTATGCTTCTTGCCACTGGTTTTGTTTCATCAAATACTCTATCTTCTATTTCGTCTAGATTTGCAATAATTTTTCTAGATGTATGTAAAAGATCATCTACTAAGACATCTATAATCTCGTGAAGTAATAATCCCGATGATTTTTCTAATAATTTATTTCTTATTTGTTGTTCTGAATCATTTTTACATTTATCTACCAAGTCTACTAATGGTTTGAGATCTCCTTGGTGTACTGTAACTAGAAAATCTTTTCCAACAAATATTGATAATTGGCTGTTTTTTGATACGCCCATTTTTTGTGATAGTGGTGGAAAATGTAGAATCACAAAGAAGTGATCATCATAACTATCTAATTTTGGCAGTTCAAATTTGGTCATACAGTCTTCAATGTTTAACGCATTAAAATTATATTTTTCAGCTAATTTTTCAACATCACTTCTATCTGGATTTTGTAAATCAATCCAGACAAAATTTTTACCTTCTATGGTTTCAATCTTACTTTCAATAGAAATATCTGCTGATTTTCTACTAGAACGTAATCTGTTTGCAAGGAATCCTTTTTTCAAGTTGAAAAATATCCTGATATAACAAATTTAAAGCGATCGCTATTGTTTTACGTATTTTGGATTAATAGCAAAATTAAGTTAATATTGATAAATTTCAGGCTATTTGAAAGGAAGTAAATTCATCATTCCAAAATATGTTAATCCAATTGCTATTGCCATTGCAACCCACCATAATCGCATATAGGAAATATCATCTAGTTGATAATAAATCTACAGCCTAATTTTCATTTAGAACTCAAAGATTATTACAGGATAAGCAAATTCCATGTTTTGTGGCCTTCGTAGTACAGTGGTTAGTATAGAGGATTGTGGATCCTCGGACAGGAGTTCGATTCCCCTCGAGGGCCCTTTTTATTTTAAAATATGCCGAATTTACTCGATTCCATCTCTTCTTTAATTGCGAGTTTGAATCGAGGAGATTTGCTCTCTACATTTTTTGTCAACCATGTGAGAAATTTCTTTTCCATTCCTTTACCTTTTAATTTTTCAAAGTCTGATCCCATCACAGATGTTAATTTCTCTACCAGTGACTTATTTACACTTAATACAAAAAAATGCCATCCAAAAGCAAATTCCGAATCTGTCAATACAAAATCTTCTTGACTGTGAACCATTTCTTCTAAAAGCATTAACTGATGCGTTAATGCCTTACTTGTCTTATCATAATCTACAGTAGATACATTGATGTTAATTCTGCTTTCCATGGTATAGTTATATGAAAACAAAATAAAAGGATTACAGATTATTCCTTTAACAGATATTCAAAATCTATATCAAAATGTACTTTCATTATATTGATATAAGTTTGAATGGATTCCGGAATCTCTTCACCACATGCAACACCTAATTTTTTAGCATTAATCCAAATTACCAATGTTTGGATTATTGTTAGAAAACGATCATTTCTAACTTCGGGAGATCCTATAGATTTGGTGTATCTTTCTGCAAATTCCCACGCAGTAACAAAATCCACACATTTTACACCAAAAATTGCTAATAATTGATCTTGTAAGCTGGGTGCTTTTTTGAATGGTGTTTTATTGATGATATATGGAAAATTCACCTTATCTGGAAGACAGTCAGGTAAAGGTCCCCAAATTGTAATTATTTTTGTTTCTGGTTTTAATTTTTCAAATTTTTCTAACATTTGATTTATTATATTTTCATCTGTAAACCAGAACAAAATCACTGAGGCATCTGAAATATCTGAATCCTCTATATTTTGACATATCATTTCTCCTTGAATATTTTTTTCTTTTAGGTTTTTTTTTGCACCGGTTATTTTTTCAAAATTTTTATCTATGCCTACAGCTTTTTTCACTTTAAATTCATTAATGGCAATCTCGATTCCTCTCTCACTAACACATCCCAAATGATAAAAATTATCATTTTTGCCTAAATTTACAAATTTGAAAATCTCTCTAAAAGATTTTTCAGATAACTGAGTATCTTCACCACTAAGTAAATTATTTGGAAGTGTTTCTAAATACTCTTCAATTTTCATTAATATTTTAAAAACAAGCGTGAATTTATTCTCTTATACTTTCTAATTTTGAAACTGCCTGCCATAGTTGAGTTCTAACATATGATGGCATGTTAGGATCTTGTGTAACATCATCTAATAGACTAATTGTATTTGCTGCTCTAACTGAAAGTGAATACTCTTGATTATTCAGATCAGCAATCAAATCTGTAATGGATTTTTTAATAGTTTTTGGAGTAGAATTACTTGAAACAATTTGGTTTAACGTTTCAATAGCTTCCTTCATCGATTCTTTATTTTGAGCGTCATCTGCCATTTTTACACCTTTTCTTAAAAATTAGAGGTATATAGTTACATCTCTACAAATACGTTGTCTGAATCTACAACAACATTGTATGATGTTAAATCTCTAATTTTTGCGGGAAATTTTACTAGTTTTCCAGTTTTACAATCAAATTCTGCAGCATGCCATCCACATGTTATTGTACAACCATCTAATTTTCCTTCAGAAAGACTAGAGCCTGAATGTGTACAAGAATCATCAGTAGCACAATAATCACCGTTGATATTTGCAACTAAGATATCTCTCCCATCAATAGACACCTTGATCATCTTTCCAGGTGGAATATCTGATATTTTACCAGCTATAATTTTACCCATTGTGGTTTTTATCTTATTATTCTTAATATTTTTTCGTATATGG
>NZ_AEXL02000117.1 GCF_000242875.2 Candidatus Nitrosopumilus salarius BD31
ACAATGAAGCTATTTAAGGGAACGAAAGAAGGCGTAGAAGATGGTATGCAAATGCGTGACTTCGTATACGTAAAAGATGCAGCTGCTATCGTTTGCCACTTTTTAATGACAGCCCTGAATGGCAAACCAACAGTAAGTGGTATCTATAACGTTGGCACTGGCATTGCTAGAAGCTTCAAAAATTTGGCAACAACTGTAATGACTAGTATGGGTCGTGAACCTGATATTACCTATATTGATATGCCTGAAGACTTACAAGGTAAATATCAATATTTTACTGAAGCAAATATGAGAAAACTTCGCGCTGCTGGTTATACCGATAACTTTTATAGCTTAGAAGACGGCGTGAAAGATTACGTGCAAAATTACTTAATGCAAGAGGATCGATACTGCTAATGAACTACGTTAATTACCTAAAAGGTGAACATGCTGCACATTTAGCCATGTTTAACGCGCTAGAGTCACTGTTCCCAATGATAAGCGACGTAGGTACCGCCATGCAAAAGTGTATTCAATCTGGGGGCAAGATATTGCTGATGGGAAATGGTGGTAGTGCAGCAGACAGTCAGCATATAGCGGCTGAAATTGTGGGCCGCTTTAAAAAGAACGTAAAGGTCTGGCGGCTATTGCGCTGACAACTGACACATCTATTTTAACTTCGGTTGGCAATGACTATGGTTATGATTATATTTTTGCTAGACAAGTTGAAGCCTTATGTCGACCAGAAGACTTGGTCATTGGCATTACAACTTCTGGCAACAGTGCTAATGTTGTCAGTGCCATGCAGGCGGCAAAAGAAATTGGTGCAACGACTGTGGGCTTAACAGGTGGCTCAGGCGGTAAACTGACGTCAATATGTCAGTATAATTTAATTATGCCTTCAACCGTTACGGCACGTATTCAAGAGGCACATATCTTTGTTGGTCATTGTCTGTGTGAAATATTAGAGTCAGATTAAGCAATGCCGCAAAAACTCATTAA
>NZ_AEXL02000116.1 GCF_000242875.2 Candidatus Nitrosopumilus salarius BD31
GGATCATCTTGACGTAAAACAAAAAATGCAATTATGCCCCCTATAACTCCGAAAAATATTGGTAACAAAAATCATGCATTGCTTCTTGACCTATCTGGATATGACATGTTCTGTCTCTATTATTTGGCAATAATTGCTTTCTTCTGTAATTGTGTAATTTCAATCTCAACTGTCTCCAAGGGATCTTCAACCTGATTCCGTTTAATTGAGAACATTTTTGGTTTTTCAAAGTCTTCTGTACAATCAGGACATGCATAAACTAACACTCTGTGTTCGTTTGGAGCTTTTGGGTTGGATAATCTGGGATAATATACTAGTCTTGAACCACAATCAACACAATACCTGTTGGCCCTTCTAGTTCTGACCAATGTAACCCTCCTGCATTATTCTAAATATGCGATCATCTATTAGATCTATGTTGTCTAATAGAGTAAACCAATTACTATCAACCGATCAATCTTTCTATATTCGAATTTAGAAACATGGTAAATTTAGAGAGGAAAATTAATCCCTAATTTGAAAATACATTATTTCTAAATTCGAGTTTAGAAATAATACGCGCCTCCCATCAGACTTGAACTGATGGCCATCCGATTAACAGTCGGATGCTCTACCACGCTGAGCTAGGGAGGCACAAGATTGTACCTTGGTAAAAGTGATTTAATCTTTGCGACGATTCAATTTAGAGCAAAATACTTGTCATGCTAATTGAATTTAGCAAAAAACTCTCTGATTTCTTTTGAATGACTTTCAACAAGTTCAATAATTTCAAGATGTTCATCAGCTGTGGGTTCTCTCTGATGAACCACTTGAAACGCACTAAGTGCGGAACCTACCATTTCTCCTACAAAAAAACCACATAGAAAATCCCCAATGTTTGCACAATTCCAAGTATCTCCAATTCTTGGCGAAGCTCCTGCTGATTTGTACAACTCTAATGTCTGTTCTATTAAATTAGTAGTTTGTTTTGAAAATTCAGGATCAAGGGTCATTAGAAAAACTAGAAATTTTATTTTTCTAATCCTTTTTTCTTCTCAAAGGCATATACACCATCTAAGAATACTCTATGATCTTTGTTTTTGACTTTGGTTTTTAGTTCAATATTTGCTGCTGTTTGTGTGATGTCTGTCCATACTTCTCCTGTAAGTATTACATCTTCTCCTTTTGGAATAACTTTGGTGTTTCCAACAATATGTGTAATTCTTGCTGCACGTTCTCCTTGGAAGTTCTCAATTAAAATTTTCTTTCCTTCTACTTTAACGGTGATAGGAAAGTGTGCATAAACAACTTTCATTTTAATTGTGTATCCGTCAATTAGACCTTCACAAATATTTCTGATAATTGATCTTGCAGTATGTAAAATTGCATAATCTTTTTTTCTATCTCCAATTGCTTTAAGCAATACTTTACCATCTGTAATTTCTATATTGACTGGAATGCTGCGAAAATTCTTGTGGGTTTTACCTAAGGGACCAACAAATGACAACATGTGTTTGTTTAACGTGATGGTTACTCCATCTGGTATTTCTACCTCATCTTGGAATTTTTCAAGTTGACTAGTAGACATATCCTATCAAAAATCCTCCAATTCCTTTTTCTGCGGCTTCATGGTGAGACATTACTCCCTGATTAGTTGTAACAAGAAGCATACCTCTATCATATGCTGGTAAGTATTGCTGTTCCCAATTATTATATTCATCATTTTTCACTTTGAATCTGGGGGAAATTGCTCCACATTTTGTAACTTTAGCCAATAGTTTAATTTTGAATTTTCCACCTCTTTTATCGTCGACATGTTCGAATTCTCCAATATATCCTGATTTTTGGAGTGTTTTTAGCACTTCAATTCCGAGTTTTGAAGTTGGAAGAATAACACATTCTTGTTTTCTTCGTGTTTCGTTGTTGTAAATTGTGACAAATAGATTTGCTAAAACATTAGTTGCTGGCATGATATATCACTTATTTTTCCTGAACCCTAAAGATGTTGCTACTTCTCTGAAGCATCGTCTGCATAGCATTAAATCATATTTTTGAATGACTGCTGTATAATCACCACATCTTTTACACCATCTAGAACCTCTTCCGAAATCATGTTTCTTCCTTCCTGTGGCCTCATATGATCTATCTTTTGCCATTATGTTACGGTCACTCCAAACTCTTTTGTTAGATATTCCTTTGCTTCTTTACTTGAAATGATATGTGTTTTTCCAACACGTGCTTTGTGCTTACTTCTAGTTCTTATGCCATATCCTGGTCTAGTTAGTGTAATTGAAATTCCTAATCCCAAAATTCCTATTTGAGGATCATATTTTACATCTGGAATATCTATGTGCTCTTTAATTCCAAATGAAAAATTTCCAAAATTATCAAATGATTTACCGTTAACTGTATTTCCTTTAGCCTCTAATAGTCTTTTTAATAATGCAATTGCATCATCACCACGAACTGTTACAGCTGCCCCTATTGGTTCTCCTTTTCTAACTCCCCAATCTCTTTGGGTTTCTTTCGCATTTCGTGCGGATGATTTTTTTCCTGAAATTTGATCAAGTGCTTTTCTTGCAATATTGATCACATCACCTGATTTTCCGACACCCATGTTGAGAACAACCTTCTCTAGTGAGATTTTTTTCATTGGGGATTCTGTTATTTGAGACATATTATCACTTTAATTGAATTATTGGTTCCTCTTTTCCTATAGGCATTATGATGTCAGCTGGAATTTCAATTTTTTTATCACTAAGAGCAAGAATTATTCTTTTAGGAAGAATGAATGTTCCTTCTTCAATAGTTTCTATCTTGCCAATTTGTCCTGCATTATTTCCTCGTGTTACTAAACCTTGACTACCTTCTTCCAGTTTTATTGTTTCAAGAATTTTTACATCTGGAATTTGTATTAAGCATGCATCACCTACATTTACTTTGCTTTCTGAAATTATTGAACGACCATCATGGAACCCTATTTGTAATCTTCCTTTACTAATTGTGGTTTTACTAACAACTCTGACAAGTTTTTTAGATTTTTCTGATTCATTGATCTTTATTGGTCTTAGCAGTTTTTCTTCTGTTGGAACTAGACGATAAACATCTGAAACATTTTCTAATTCTATTACATCCATTAATCCAATTGCATGATGAAGTGATTTTCTTACTACTCCATCTATCTTTACTTTTCCTGAATAAATTGCACTTTTTGCTTCTCTGAGACTCGTTACTATTTTTAACACATCTCTTAGAAATACTGCTGTTGGTACGGCCTGGCTCTTTTTATGTGGACCTGGCTTTACTGTAATCACAAATCGCTTGTCTTTTCTGGCAATTCCCCAAAACTGTGGTGCCATTTGTCGTTTGAGTTTTTTACTTCCTGCTATGCTTACCATTATTCGTCTACCTCTTTTTTGGTTTTATCTGCCACTTTTGTTTCTTTAGGGGCCTCTTCCTCTGTTTTGTTTGGGGTGGTTTTTGGTTGTTTTCTTGGA
>NZ_AEXL02000115.1 GCF_000242875.2 Candidatus Nitrosopumilus salarius BD31
GCCTAAAAGAGGCACACTTCCAAAAGGTTTCTAATTTAATTACACCCTTTATTTTCTATTTTTAATAGTAATATTCTTCTTTGATCTTTTTCTATATTGTATATGCCACCAAAAACTCCCTGTCCTAATTGCATGCAAAATGAATGGCTTGAAAACCCTGAACTAAATTATCTTCCAAGAGTTTCTAGATTGGAAGATGGAAAATATGTGGCTGATACCGATAATGGAATTCATGTTAAATTGTGGAGATGTAATAACTGCATGTATGTGATGCAATTTTGGGAACCTGATTAATTCATGCACCGTTGCTACTAAACAATAACTAAAAATTCAATTTTTTACAAGATCCTCTTAAATTTCATGAATTATTTTTAATTGAAAATTTGACCTGATCAAAATGTAAATAAACAATGCTGTATCAATTTTAAAGAATGGCAGCAAAGCGAAAAGCAAGTACAAAAAAAGATCTTGAAAGCAAGATCGCTGAACTCGAAGAAAAGTTAACAAAACTTTCTACTCAGTTAGAGGCCAAGCCTGCACCAAAACCTGCAGAGACAAAACCTGCAGAGACAAAACC
>NZ_AEXL02000114.1 GCF_000242875.2 Candidatus Nitrosopumilus salarius BD31
CAAACAGTGTAGCACAGCAAGTCAAATGTGCAGCAATGGTGGTAAAATAAATGGCTTTTAACAACATCCTAGTTCCATATGATGATTCAATTTCGTCTTTACGTGCTTTCAATAAAGCCATTGAATTAGCTAAACAACATAACTCTCACATCAAAGTAGTGAGTTGTCTTGACATTGGGAATTTAGGTGGGTGGTATATTGATAAACGAATCAACAAAGACATCATGAGAAAGGCAAAAAAGATAACAGAAGATCTGTTTTCTAAGTTAGAGGGCATCGCAAAAAAGAACATGGTGTCAATAGAGTTCAAAATTATAGAGTCAAACAACACTGTAAAATCAATCATAACATTTACAAAATCTAAACACATTGATCTTGTGATTATGGGGTCTTCTGGCAGAGGTAATTTTGATAAAACATTACTTGGAAGTGTGAGTAATGGAGTCATGCAAAAAGCAAAATGTCCAGTTTTAATCATTAAAAATTGATGTTGTCATAGTAATTGGGTAATTTTTTGTTCATAGAGATTATTTTAACACTATAATTGAACATTAGTGCTTCCAGACTGTTCATAGTGAGGATATGTAAATAGGGGTTGACCTGAATAATTTAATCATTGAAAGAAGTAATCGAACCACGGCATTTAGAACCACACCTAAAGGAATCTAGCGCAATGAGGGATTTTGTATTTGGATTTGGGGATGGAATTAACACCTCACTTGGCATTGCAGCTGGGGTTGGGGGCGCTGATGTTTCAGCCAACATAATTATTCTTGCAGCACTGGTAGGAATGTTTACCGGTGCAAAGGCGATGGCAGTACAAAACTATCTTGCAGTAAAAACACAAAGACAGTTGTTAACATCTGAAATTGCACGTGAAAAATGGGAGATTGAAAATAAACCAGATGATGAAAGAAAAGAGATTAGAGAAATTTATGAGGCAAAGGGATTTTCAGGAAAGGATCTTGACATGGTTGTAGAGAAGATCACTTCGGACAAAAAAGTGTGGCTTGAAACAATGCTGACAGAAGAGCTGAATCTGAACTTGGAGATTGTAGGCAGTCCAATAAAAAGCGCATTGAGAATGTTTGTGTCTTTTCTGATCGGAGGACTATTACCCATATTGCCTTTCTTTGTTTTCTCGGGTCTTGATGCCCTTTTTGTTGCAATAGGAATTAGCATTTCTACATCTTTTGTAGTAGGTGTAATCAAATCAAAGATGTCAAACACAAACAAATTGATAGGCGGATTAGAAATGGCAGGGCTTGGGACAGGAGTAGCCCTTATTGGTTATGGCATTGGAAGTGAGTTATCCAATCTAGGAATTATTAATTTTTAGTTATTTTTCTTTAAACTCTTTTTTTAATTTTTCCAATGATTCCAAATATTCTTTTTTCATAAGATTTTCAGGAATGGTTTTATTGTTCTTGTTTTTTTGTGTTGTTTTTACTTTTTTAGATTTATTCATATTACTTTATGTCCTCGTTACAAACATTATGTAGATATCACTTATAGTGTTTAGATGTTGGTAGTTATGAATAAAAAATAAAAAAGAAAGCGCGCTTATCTTAAGCTATACAGATATCGATTACTGTATGTTGCGCTATCGTTCCTGAATTTGTGACTGAACCACCACATTGGTTGAATATTTCACCTGAGTTTGTGATTGTGTTACTGTTGGTAAATAATCCTTGATTTAGGATTATACCGACATTCTCAACAGGACCACTATTGGTAAATGTACCAGTTGTCATGATTGCACCTTTGTTAGTAAGGTTCAATGTGTTGGTAAACACACCGCTGCTAGTCAGTATAGCATTCGATGTCACTAGAATGGCACCAGAAGATGTAATTGTACCAGTGCTAGCCATGTTACCGAGGTTTGTAATAACACCTGTTGGACCATTAGTGATTGTTCCAGAGGAGATTAGTTCACCATAATTCTGGAATGGTCCACTGTTTGTTATTGTACCTGATACACTATCAATAACGCCGTTATTGATTACCTTACCAGATGTTGTGATTACACCACCACTTGCGATGTTAATTTGTCCGTTATTTTGGATTGTACCGCTGCTAGTTAATGTTCCAATGTCAAAATTGACACCAGTTCCAACTGTTAGTTTGTCAGTTGGACCAACTACTAGAATTCCAACTTTACAAGTTGAAGTAACAGAGTTCCATGTTCCACCAATTGCTGGAGATTCACAGGATCCTTCATTAGTAACTGTAGAAACTAATGCTGCTGCATCTTGAGCAGAAAAAGCTAAAACAGAAACTAATGCTGCCAATACAGGAAGTATTAGAATTTTTTTTGTTTTTGTCATAATTTCATAATGGGGTTTAATGTATTAACCAATGCTGACATGAATGAATGTTTAATGAACAAATGCGGAAGTATAGTAGACGTATTGGTAAGTGTTGCAAACTAGTTAGTTAATTTTTGAAATTATTTTTGCAAAATCCTTTCCATTTTTAGTTAAAGAGACATTAATTTTGTTATCATCTATAGTAGATTCAACAAGGCCCTTTTTCTCCATCCAGACAAGATGTTTTGCAAGTCTTGCATAGTTTAGTTTGGTATCAAGTGCCAACTGAGTTTTTCCTCCAGAGGAATTTTCAGTCATGAATTTTACAATACGCATCAGAGTTTTCATACTTGGATCAAAGGTCGGTACTAGAGATTTAGTTTTTAGAATTTCCACTACTTTAGGATTGACGCTTTTACCCAATTACTGAAACCAATTACTTATGAGAATTACGGCTTATAATCTGTATCATAATAGACAGGCATAGCAAGTCTACAGTTTGAGAGATAGTTTGCTTTTGGCACTAATTGCAACAATACTCATAATTGAAACTATCAGAATCATCATTGCGATTGTTCCAAATTCAGGAACCACGTTAATCTCAAGCGATTCTCCATGAGGTCCCGTCAGAGGAATGTTTGTTCCAATACCTTGCAGCGTAATCTTGATGTTTACATTATCATTACTAGGTAATGCATTTGTAAGATGATCTCTAATACCAATTTGTTGATTAACCATAGTTTCATCCAAAACAACTTGGCCATTTTGAGTGACTAAAATGTCATAATTTAGATCAGTCAGCTCTTGTCCATTTTTGTCGGTAAATCGCACATTGATTGTCATGTGTTCTCTTTCTACAGGTTCTGTAGATGTAACTAATATCCAAGTGGAACCATCATCTGAAACAGTTTCCATTTTTATCATTGAACCCAAATGATTTGAACCAAGACTAAGGGGGGATGGGACTATTACTTCTTGGGCATAAACATCTACACTGAAACTAGATAGAAGAAACAACGAAACGATCACTATAGAAAATCCATAAGTGAAACTCATTTTCTTTGTGTGTATTTTAGATGATGATAACAATACATTATCTTGAGTTATAGAGTATTAACCAATGCTGACATGAATGTATGTTTAATGAACAAATACGGAAGTATAGTAGACGTATTGGTAAGTGTTGCAAACTAGTTAATTAATTTTGGAAATTAAAACTAATTTTGTTTTAAATTCATGGATTCTATTCCTTATTGAAACAGTACTCATATTGGTAACTGCTGCCACTTCTATTGTAGATTTTAACCTACTGTAATTACACATGCTGCATAAATTACAGATGTTGCCATAATTTCCGGATTTTTATCAGCGATAATTCCTGTATCGTGGGCTGCAGTTAAAAGTTGTGTTGCTTTATGAATTGTTTTTTCAAATAATTTGATCTTGTATGCTCTATCATTATGTTATGTTGTTCTATTTATTTCAGATTAACTCTTCCAAATGAGATTTTTCATGTTCACGAACTTCATCAAAAGTATACGATGTTCCTGTCCAATGAAAATCACATTTACTACATTGATATTTCATTTTATTTCTCAAAACACCTACAACCACAATCAAACATACCAGCTTTTCCCATACATTGATCATGATGTTGGTTATAACATTTATTGCAGATAAGCATTAGTTTTCCATCTCCACATAAAATTGTTCATGCTCTCGTACTTTATCAAAAGTGCACAATATGCTTTCCCACTCAGAATTATATTTTATACATCGATATTTCATAATTGTTTCACTTCAGATTGATTAGACCTATTCATGTTTTGCTTTTGCATTTGCAGCAGCAATTATCTGGGTTTTACAATAACCTAATTTCAGTTTTTTAATTATTTTTTTGAACATGGTTTTGTTATTATTATCACGGATATATACTGGCGTAATTTTTATATTTCATGCCTAAATTCCTATATATTTTTTTAATTAACTATAAATTTAAATCCACTAATATATATTAAAGACAATACTCTATATAGTATGGAAAATAAAGAAACAAACCCAACAATTGTAGTAGTTAACGATGACAAAAAAGAAGAGTCAAAGAACGATGACTCTACTAAATCAGACAAATAGAATTAACACACTATCCCATCTTTTACATGGGTCAAAATAATTTCAAAAATTAAAAACAGCAAAAATATGAATGCAGCTTTGAAAATTAAAAAAAATTAATATATTTTTATAAAGATTATTCTTCAATCCACCAATAGTGTTTTTCTTGTATGTTGTGATGTAAAAATATGTGGAATGTTTTTTTAAGATAATTAGATACTTTAGAATTCATTAATCTGATATTTCTTTTTTCCAAACATTGCATGCAGGACATCTATTTGTCATATTTTCTCCCATTTTCTTCAAGAACACATTGCCACAATTATTACAGGCTTTCAAATTGTCAGTTGTTATCATGTTATTACTACGTCTTTCTTACTTAAGTACTAGCGTATTTTTTGAACACGGGTTAATAAGGCAGAATGACGTAATGGTATTATGAACACAATACCCTCTTACCGTCAGAAAATATGCACAGATTGTAAGAGAGTTAATTGCCAAAAAGGGTGTAATTGTGACTGTCATTGGGAGCCTTAAAGAACAATTTGGCACATGACATGGTTACTCAAAATACTTGTTCTCACGATGCAAAAGTCAGAATGGCAGGACTCAGGAACATGTATGAATGTACAAATTGTCATAAATTCATCCCCATTGTTGAATCAAAATAGATTGCATTGTTAGCATACCACATATGCAAAAAAATTTTCAAATATTATTGCATAATATGCAGTATAATGAGAAGCCATCGTTCTGCGTCGTAGAGTGATTGGTTTGGAAAACACATCATGTCAGATTTACGTCCTGTGACCAGTGTTTTCCATGTATCTCATTGGTTTTTTTAATTTAGATTCAATTCTTTAGGACGAGAGGTTATTTAGTGAGATAAGTACTGGGATCTAACCAGCACCTCATCTTTTTGCTAACTATAGACATAGCAAAATAAAATTCCTACAAAAATCTATTTTGCATATAAACAAAAGTGAAGAGGGTTTTAACGGATTAGACAAAACTCGATGGAAGTATTTGAAATTACAGAATTGTTTCTTTAAATATCTAAATCAAGAGATTGTTATGTTGGGATTAAGAGAGCTAGATCTTAAGGAAGAATACAGGTCAGATAGGGATGATATTGTTTCAGAATTTTTCTTTCCTTGTCTAAGCAATTGCATAGAATACGACAGATGCGTCGATTTTTTATCAATTCACACACTAGCAAGAATATCCATGGCATTTGATAATTTTGCTGAAGGTAAAGCAAAATTAAGAATGGTGACAGGTCATAGATTTAGAGCATCGGAATTAGATTTGCTTACAAAACTCTTTTCTGAGAAAGAGGTGAAATTATTCAATAGTAAATTGATTAAAGATTCTAAAATAAACAAAGTGAAAAGTATCATAGATAACGGACAAGTAGAGATAAAGATTGCAATTCCAAATTCAGAACAGATATCAGATTCATTCTCAGAAAGAATTGGAATTTTTAGAGATGAACATGATCAAACTGTTGCATTTACGGGTACCTCAAGAGGAACTGTTCCCACTCAAACTAGAGATTTTGAATCAGTAGATGTTTTTACATCATGGAATGATCAATCACGTGTTGAAAGAAAGATGAAAGATTTTGAAGACCTTTGGCAAAACAAAACAAAATACGTTGAGGTATATGATTTTATGTATGCAGAAAAAAACAATCTTCTAAAGTATTCATCTGAATGGATAATGCATGATTAGATATCAAGGGGTTCTTCTAATCCAGATTTGTTTTCATTAAAGTTCATTCTATTAATTTTATAATAGATCACTTCACCACGTCTCTCAATTACTGCAATAATTGGTTCTTTTCCCATTTGAGTAATCTCTTCAACCTTTTTCTGAAGAATTCCCATCTTTTCTTGTTGTCCTTCATTAAGACCAAAGACTAGAAACTTTGCACCTTTTTCTCCAAACTGTCCTCTCTCATAAACTCTAAAATCGGAACCAAAGCCAAATCCATCTTTTACAACATACCCTCTATTTCGAAGATCACGATAAATCAGAAATTTAGTTAATATTTCAGAGTCAATTTTTTGGCAGAGGCTCATAAAAGAATCAAAATCAATTTGTTTTTTTCCTTTCTTGAGAATTAGTCTTTTAGTGTATAGTAGATAAAGAGATTCAAACGGTTTTAGAAATAATTTTTCTTTTTCAATATCCCCAAATCCCTTAAGATCTAATTCATGTATCATGGCCTGATCAGTGATACAGACTTGATCTGAAATTAAATCACCAGTCACAAGAGGAGTTTCTTCCATAGTAAAGAGAAAATCAATGGATTTCCATATAAGCATTGGAGAACAGAGACAAGTGCTCGACTAACCGTTAAAATATGGGTTTTCTGGCTTGAGGGTATCATGCATGGTGCAAATTACAGAGACGGACATGGACAAGTGTTTACTAGAAAAGAATACATCAAAGGTAAACCACAGATTAAAATTGCAAAATTTCAAGGTGGAAAAAGGGCAACATATGAACACTGTGTTCAATTATTACTAAAAGAGAAATTACAGATTCGACATATGGCAATTGAATCAGCCAGATTAGCAGCTAACAAAACCCTGGAGAAAACAACTGGAGAATCAGGTTATTATTCAAGACTTAGAATTTATCCACATAATCTTCTTCGAGAAAATAAACAGATTGCAACAGCAGGTGCAGATAGAGTTTCAGAGGGGATGAGAAGATCATGGGGTAAAGCAACTAGTTTAGGAGCCAGAGTCAAACAAGGACAATGCATTATGGAGATGTTTGTCAATGGCGATGCCCACTTACAAGCTGCAAGAAAAGCACTTCAAGGAGCTTGCGTAAAATTACCAGGAACACCATTAATCAAAGTGATTGAATGGAATAAAGCATCACCATAAATTCTCTAAATCAGATTTCTTGTTTTTAATAAATTCTAAAAATTCATCAAATTCT
>NZ_AEXL02000113.1 GCF_000242875.2 Candidatus Nitrosopumilus salarius BD31
ATCCAAATTAAACTCTTCTTTTGATGATCCTACTCCAGAACAATTCTCTAAAATAGAAAAGTTAGAAAGAGAAATCAAACAATTAGAAGAATCTAATATTGAACAGAAAATTATTCAAAAGTTACATAAACAAAATAAAAAACTCGACAATATTGAAAGAAAACTCCGTGATTCAGAAACCCCCAAAAGCCAATCAACTTCTTTAGAATCCTATTGTGTAAAGTGTAAAACAAAAAGAAAAATTGAAAATGCAGAAGAAACAGTCATGAAAAATGGAAGACATGGTGTTAGAGGAATATGTTCTATTTGTCACAGTAAAGTTTTCAGAATTGGAAAAATGAACAAATAATATTTTTTCTTGATTTATGATTTAATCCAATTATACCTGCGGTGTTTTCCATGCTTGATTGAATTTTTTGATAGCCTCTTGATAAGCCATAATGGAATCATCCCCTGACGTTTTGAGAAATTTTTCCCATTGCTCATTGAATTTTTTTATTGACTCAATATTGGTTTCTTTGAAAATATTTTCAATCATCTTAGTTTGTTGTTTGATATATTCTGGACCAATTTCCTTCCATGTGTTCTCCCAACTCGAACTGACTTTTTTTAATAATTCAGCATCCGACTCAATAGCTTTTTGACATGCGTCATGATATGTCATCAAAGTTTCATTTGTGGCCTTTTGCCATTGTGCTAATGATTCCTTCCAACCATTTAACGCAGAATTGTAATCTTTCCATGCCTTTTCAAATTCTGGTTTATTCGATGAAGATTTAACCTGTTTTTTTGAATTAGAATTTGTTTTTTTAATTGGTTTCTTCTTAACCGGAGTTTTTTTCTTGGTAGCCATATTCTAGTTTAAAAATAGTAGATGTTAAATCTTTCAATAATTTTGAGGTTTGAACATTCATCTGTTAGATTTTAGACGCTTTAGAAAAACTCGGCAAATGCTTTTCATCCTTATTTTTAAATAATTTGTAGTGATTCATGCATAAATTTCTCGTTTCTCTAAAACTAATTTTTACAGTCTCTGCTGCTTTTTCTTTGCACTCTGAAATACTACACTTCAATATATTGGCTAGTCATGATTTACTAATAAAACTTTGAAATAATGTAATGTTCCTGCTAACTTTTTATGATTGCCTTATGTCGAAAAATCATGAATGATGATGAAAAAGGAAAGCGATTTTTAGAGTTAATCGATGAGCAAAATAATCTTCAATGGAGTATTGTTGTAAAATTATCATCACTTGTAAATTCAAAATGGAGTTCTATAGATTTAAAAAATGATCTTGAATCGTTAGTAGAAAAACATTCAAAAATTACTAAAGAACTTAACAGCCTAGATAATAATGGCAGTATTTTATAATGCAGAATCTACCATTAAGGCAATAAACAATACTGCCAGATAAGGACTAGAAAATTTAAACAAAGTCCATGCTGCTTTTTCCATGGGTTTGATGATCACCCAGATTGATAATCCTATCATCAGTGCTCCTGATGCAATTGCTGTCCAGAGATATACATCACCTATCATTCTTTCACCACTTTCAGTTGTTAAGAAGAATGGTGCAATTGAAAATAACACCATCACAACAGTTGAACCTGCAATTGCCCTTGCTGAAGTTTTTTCTGATTGAACTGCTGTTAACATTGGAACATTTACTTTATTATAATCATCTTTGAAATGTAGCGTCAAAGCCCAAATGTGCATTGGGATCCAAATAAACACTAATCCTGCCATTGCAAGACCCATTGTCCACAAGTCTGACATACTTACAGCAACCCATCCAATCATTGGTGGTGAACCACCACATAATCCGCCTAAAATTATGTTAGTTCTTGAATTTCGTTTTAAGACATATGAATAAACTATGATGTTGTTGACTAACCCAAATGCAATGAATGCTGTTGCCCATGCACCTTGTTCTAGTGTGGTAGTAAAAGAAATCCCAAATGCTAAAACCAGTGATATTCCAGCTAATGCTAATCCAAAATTTCTGGCTTTGACGGCAGGATAGATTCTCTTTGATGGAAGGGGTCTGCCTTTTGTACGCTCCATTACTGCATCAATATCTCTATCATGATAATTTGTCAAAGTGTTGGCAGCTGCTGAACCTGCTGCCACTGAAAATAACATCAAAATCCAAGTTGCAGGTGAAATTTCAATATTGTAAATATTAGATGCGGTTAATGCAGCACCAAATGCAGTAAATACAAGCAAATACCAAATTTTTGGCTTTGTTAATTCATAGTATACCGCAACTCGTGATTCTGATTTTTGTTTTTGCAATGTTATTCACTATCCTTTGATGGCATATATGGCATTGCTTTCATTCGTGATTTCATCTCAATAAAAGACTCAGAAGACTGAATTCCTTCAATTCTGCCAATTTTTTCAGAGACCAATTTATGCATTTGATCTAATGATTTTGCATACATTGTTACCAAAATGTCGAATCTACCTGTAACCTCTGCCACTTCCCGAACCCCATCAATCTTGAATAATTCCTCAATAATATGATCACGTTTTTTTGTATCCATGTTAATCCCGGTCAAAGCTTTGACAGTATATCCAAGTTCATTATCATTTACAACAATTGTGAAACGTTCAATTAATTTTCGTTTTACTAGTCTTTTGATTCTTGAATATACTACAGATGAGTTAACATTGATTTTTTTTGATAAACGAGGAACTGAAATTGATGCATCTTCCGATAATTCTGACAAAATTTGTAAATCCAAGTCATCAACTTTTACCGTTTAAAACACCTGTGTCGATCTAGATTTCTGGATCTTATAAAGTTATTATTGAAAAAATTGCAATAAATAATCTAAATCTTGCCTTTTTTGTATAACATCTCAGCTAACAAAACCGCTCCTTTTGCTGAACCCATTTTTTTGTTGTGTGAGAACAGCATGTATTTGAGACCATTATCAAATAGTTCTTCTTTTTCCACTCTTCCAATTGTTGTAGTCATTCCATCGCCAACAGATCTTTCCATTCTAGGCTGAGGTCTTGTAGGATCTTCATGAAATGCATAGTAGTTTTCAGGTGCTGATGGTAATCCTAAAACAGAAATATCCTTATTGCATTGGTTGTAGGTATCTTTTGCTTTTGTAGGATCTATTTGTTCAGTTGTTTCAACAAACACAGATTCAGTATGTCCATCTATTACAGGTACTCTGGTACAAGTACAGCTAATTCTGATATCTGCATCTTCGATTTTCCCATCCTTTAGTTTACCTAAAATTTTTCTTGTCTCCATCCTAACTTTTCCTTCTTCTTTTGGAATATATGGAATAATGTTGTCGGTAATTCCCATTGCGGATACTCCTGATTTTCCACCTCCTGATATTGCCTGCATTGAAGTCATCATAACTTTCTTTGCTCCGTATTTTTCAAGTAATGGTTTTAATGTAATTGCTAAACCTGTTGTGGTACAATTTGGTAATGGTGCTACCCAACCCTTCCAGTTTCTATTTTTCTTTTGAATTTCAAGTAATTCTGTTTGTTCATCATTAATTCCTGGAATGAGTATCGGTACATCTTCTTCATATCTATAAGCAGAACTAGTTGAAATCACCGGTAAATCTGCAGCCATTTTTGTCTCAATATCTCTAGCAGCTTCTGACTCAACTGCAGAAAACACTAGGTCTAATTGAGAAACATCTAACTCATCAATTGATTTTACTGTCATATCTTTGATATATTCAGGAATTTCGCCTCCAACATCCCATGCTATAATTCCACTTGAATCCTTAATTGCATCGAGATATTTTTTACCAGCAGAACGCTCAGATGCTGCAATTTGAGTTACTTGAAACCATGGATGATTATTTAATGACTGGACAAATTCCTGTCCTACAGAACCAGTAACACCAATGATTGCAACTCTTTTTTTATCCATAATCTGTTAGTTGATCGCTTTCAATTAATAATCGTTTTCTGAATTACCACAACATACTAAATCAGCGAACTCTATTTGGAACTGTGAAAATACAACAAAAATCCTCCATTATTAGACATATTCCTGTGATCCATGGTGGGAAAAATGCTCTGATAAAATCAAATGTTCTAGATTTCAGCTCTAATATTACTCCGATAGGAGTTCCACAAGCAGTAAAAACCACTCTTAAAAAAAATCTTGACGTTATCCAAAGATATCCAGATTTTAGTTCATCCAAAGTAATTTCAAGCCTAAAAAAATATACCAAGTTGGACAAGTCGTATTTGATAGTTGGAAATGGTGCAATAGAAATAATCTATAATTTCTGTTTTGCATTTTTATCTAAAAATTCCCAAGTATTGATTCCAGTGCCAACTTTTCAAGAATATGAAACTGCTGCAAAATTAAACAATTGTAAAATTTCATATTTTAAAACAATGAATCTGTCTGAAAATTTGGATTCATTTCTTTCAAAAATACCTAAACAAGGATGTGTGTTTCTTTGTAATCCTAATAATCCTACTGGCAAACTTTTGACAAAAAATCAAGTATTACATATCATTAAAACCGCAAAAAAACTATCTTCAATTGTATTTGTTGATGAATGCTTTATTGAAATGGTTCCTGGATCCAATGATTCTGTAATATCTTATGTCAAGAAATATGATAATCTTTTTGTTTTGCGTTCATTGACAAAATCTTTTGGGTTACCTGGAATAAGAATTGGATATGCTGCAGCTTCTAAACCAATAATCAAGATACTGCAAAAAATAAAAATTCCTTGGAGTGTAAATTCTTTAGCACAAGATGCAGCAATCATATCACTAAAAAATACATCCCATCTAAAAAAATCAAATAATGTAATTAAAAAAGAATTAAATTATTTAATAAACACAATTTCTAAACTAGATGGATTTTATTGCTATGAATCCTCTACAAATTTTATTTTAATTAAAACAAAATACATTTCAACAAAATTACAACATAAATTACTTAAACATAAAATATTGATTAGGGATTGTAAAAATTTTAGAGGTCTAGACAGTCATCACATTAGAATTGCAGTTAAATCCCATAAAGATAATCTAAAACTTGTAAGAGCATTGGAGAAAATTAAATGAAATCTTTAATGATTCAAGGTACATCTTCTGGTGCTGGAAAAACTACTTTAGTTGCTGCTCTTTGCAGAATTTTTTCTGACAAAGGTTATCGTGTTGCACCGTTCAAATCTCAAAACATGTCAAATTTTGCATATGTCACGCCCAAATTTGAGATTTCTCGTGCTCAAGCTATTCAAGCTATTGGCGCACGATGTAATATCACATCTGACCTGAATCCGATTTTACTAAAACCAGTAGGCGATTACAATAGTCTTGTATATCTAAATGGAAAGCGTTACAAGAAAATGCATGCTAAAGATTATTATGAAAAATTTGTAAATACTCAAGGAATCAAAATTGCTTTAAAATCTCTAAAAACTTTACAGGATAATTTTGATTTGGTAATTTTAGAGGGGGCAGGATCACCTGCTGAAATTAATTTACAAAAATTTGATATTGCAAATATGAAAATTGCACAAAAAGCAAACGCATCTGTTTTATTAGTATCTGATATTGATAAAGGTGGTTCGTTTGCAAGTCTTGTTGGAACTATGACTCTAATTGAAAAAAAATATCAAAAACTTGTAAAGGGATTTGTGTTAAACAAATTTAGAGGAGATATCGATGTATTGAAACCTGGATTTAACAAACTCAAGAAAATTACGAATGTACCAGTTTTAGGAACTATTCCAATGATGACATTGAATTTGCCTGAAGAAGACTCTCTTAATGCAAAACCCAAAAATATTATCTGGAACAAAAAAAATATCTCAAAAATTGATAATGAATTAAACAGATTGGCAGAAACTGTCAAATCCAATATCAATATAAAAACAATTGAGAAGATGATACAATGATTCTTGAATTAACACTAGTTATCGGGATTGCAATAATTCTTGATTTTATCTTTGGAGATCCTAAAAATAAATATCATCCAACAGCTTGGATTGGAATATTAATTGCAAAACTAGTTCCTATTGTAAAAAATAAAGATTCAACTCTGGAAAAACTTGGTGGAATAACAGTTGTGGTTGTTTCTTCAAGTATCGTTGTCATGTTTATTTGGAGTTTTGAATATGTAATATCTTTACTCACAATTGAATATCTCTCAATCATTATGTCTGTGGTGGTTGGTGGATTGTTGCTAAAAACCACAATTGCTATACGAGGAATGGAAAATCATGCTAAAGCTGTGTTGGTGTCTCTAGATGGTGATAATTTAGAGAGAGCTAGAACAAATTTGTCTATGATTGTTAAGAGAAATACTAAAAATTTGGACAAAAATCACATTATTTCAGGAGTCTTAGAGAGTATTAGTGAGAATACTGTAGATGGCATTACGGGACCGTTGTTCTATTATGCTCTTTTTGGATTACCTGGAGCTTTTGTATATCGCGTAATTAATACTGCAGATTCAATGATTGGATACAAAACTGATATCTTCAAAAATGTTGGTTGGTTTGCAGCATCATGTGATACTATTTTGAATTACATTCCATCAAGACTAACAGGATTAATCATGATTGTTTCAGCTGCAATTTTACAAAATAATTGGAAGGAGTCTTACAAGGTAATGATTAGAGATGGTAAAAAAACTGAAAGTCTAAATGCGGGATATCCTATGGCCGCATTAGCGGGAGCTCTTGAAACAAAATTTGAAAAGATTAATCACTACAATCTAGGTGATGGTGAAGTTATACTGACAAATATGCATGTGTACTCGGCAATTAAAATAATGAAACTAACTTCTATACTTTTTATTGGAATGGTAAGTATCCCGATAATTTCTCTTTTAACACTTGTTGGATGGTGGGTTCATGCTTAAAGAAATTAGTTCTGTTTTTTCTTTTCTAACTATTATTCCATCTTCAAATGCAACGTTGGAAAATATTGCAAAATACATGTATTTTTTTCCTATCGTTGGAATTGCAATAGGAATTTTAGTAGGTTCATTTGGTTTTGGATTATCCTTTTTCTTAGATCCATTGATCGTTAGTTTGCTAGTTGTAGCGTCTATTGCAATTATTACTGGAATACATCATACAGATGGTTTGGCAGATTTTGCAGATGGATTAATGGTGAAAGGAACTAAAGATAAGAAGCTTAACGCAATGAAAGATCTCTCAACAGGTTCTGCAGGAATTGTTGCAGTTATTTTGTATATCATTGGCTTGATAATCACAATTTCTTTGACTAGCGGATTTGATTTGTTTAGAGCAATTCTGATTAGTGAAATCTTAGCAAAATTTTCAATGGTATTGATGGCAAGTTTAGGTAATTCCGCATCTTTGGGCTCAAATTCTCCTTTCGTGATGTTTATGAAAGATAAGAAAAAACTCTCAGTAGCCTTCATTCTTATGATTATCCCTGTAATTATTATTGGTGAAACTACTGGACTGGTGATGTTAGGTGTGACTTTCACTCTAACTATATTTCTCTTATCTATATCCACTAGAAGTTTTGGAGGAATAACTGGTGATGTACTTGGTGCTACTAACGAGCTTACAAGACTTGCTTCCTTGATGGTATTTGTATCAATATGATTGGTCTGATTATGGCAGGTGGTAAAGGTACTCGAATGAATTTACCGGATGAGAAACTATTACTCCAATATAAAAAACCATTAATTCTTCATGTAGTTGATTCATTAAATAACTCAAATTGTTTTTCAAATATTTTAGGGATTACTAGTTTTAATTCTCCCAAAACAAAAAA
>NZ_AEXL02000112.1 GCF_000242875.2 Candidatus Nitrosopumilus salarius BD31
CACTATCCGTTCAAACGTGATGATGAAAAAAGAGTGATTCTAAAAATAAAACCTGATAGAGTTTTTGTCTTGCCTGAATTAAAAATGAACGAATAGCAATTTAAAATGTTTCTAAATTCGAATTTAGAAATATTGTAATTTAAAAAATAAAAATAGAAAAAAGTAAGCAAAGACAGTTTAACGTCGACGTTTAGCTGCCTTTCTCTTTGGAGCGGCTTTGCGTTTAGCGGCTTTGCGTTTTGGTGCTGCCTTTCTTTTCGCTGCCTTTCTCTTTGGAGCTGCTTTTTTAGCTGCAGTTCTTCTCTTTGGAGCGGCTTTGCGTTTAGCTGCCTTTCTCTTTGGAGCTGCTTTTTTAGCTGCAGTTCGACGTTTAGCTGCCTTTCTCTTTGGAGCTGCTTTTGTTGCATTTCTCCTACGAGCTGCTGCTGCCTTTCTCCTACGAGCTGCTGCTGCTTTTAGTGCTTCTGCTGCTGCTTTAGCTGCATTTCTCTTTCGAGTTCTTGCTGCTTTTTTAGCTGCTTCGGCTCTTTTGGCTTTTGAAACTACCATGACTTTTTTCAAAAATCATATGTGTTATATGGTAAAAGTCACACATTACTATGCTAACTATAATTAAATTTGACACATTTTTTATTTTCCGATCAACAATTTGTAATGCAAACAACTGCTGTGTCAGTTGTTGATTGCTCTTTTTGCGGTCTAATGATTACTTTGTATTGTTTTTCTTCATCAAACGGAATATCAAACTGTGTTGTTCTTTGAATTGGCTTGTTTGGTTCAAGTGCTTCTAAAAACAAATCTTTCGCAGAAAATTCACCAAAAATTGCTTCATGTTTTTGTTCTTTGTCATCAACAATGTAAAATTGTCCTCCCGAAATGATTGTTTTTTCATTACTGATGTTTTTTGCAGTAATTCCTATCATCACATAAGTATTTTCAGGCACATTTTCCTTGTTTCCTTCATGTGTTCCCTCAAATGTAATGACATATTCTACTGGTCCTACCGTCACTGTCTCTCCTGTAACTGATGTGATGTAATTTGTCTGATATTGTGTATATGTGTAAATTCCCGCCACCATAGAAATTATTATTGCACTAATTACAATTACAATGCCAAAATTTACCATTTGAATACTTTGAATTATTTTGGTATATAGTTGAAACTCTATTTTTTGTAAAAAACAGTTCAATTCAGATCTTTTTTGGTAAAATACGGGATCAAAAATGTAATATCATTGACACACACAGGATTATCTGTCAAAATCACTTAGAATAATTGATCAAGCCTTTAGATGAATTCGTCATTGTTCTCCGTCTCTAGGTTTTTGATCATTTTTTTGCGATCAAGACTGTAATTTTACTTACAAACACAGAATTATCTACTAATCTTGTTTAGGTACATTGAACAAGCCTTGGGACTGTTTTAGTCATTAATCACCGTCATGAGGCTTTGTTCTCTTTTTTGCGATCAGAATATGTTTGTAATATTTTCATATGACGCTCAGTTATTTTTTTATGTCTGGAATTTGAAATTTG
>NZ_AEXL02000111.1 GCF_000242875.2 Candidatus Nitrosopumilus salarius BD31
AAAAACTACCTCATTGAACTCAATGATGTAGAAGATGAAAAATATTCTAAAATAAAACCTTTACAAGATTGGGAAATCTACATGGATCTCTATATCCCTTCAAATGAACGAATTTCCAAGAAAATGAAAGATGTGTTTCAAGAGGTGGTAAAATCTTGGAGATCTAAAAGTATTGAGCAATCAAAAATTGGAGTATCTAAAGAAATTATGGATAAAGAATTCAATAGGATATTGCAAAAAACAAATATTGAAAATAAAGAAGAAAAGTAAGCCCAAAATCATGCTGTTTTCTTCAACATATTTTATGATGGAATAATCATATTGCAACTTGAACCAAAGATTAGGTCAGTAGGTAATGTAATCAAAGTAATTCCAACCTCTACAATCGAGTTTATTCCAGAATTAAGAAATGTTCGTGTTGTAAGTGGCTGAGGATACGCTTAAGTTAATAACGAATATAGAAAATTTGTGACAACTCAAGAATCTCTATTTAATCAAAAAACTATTGATCGGCTTTGTAGTGAAATACAACTCTCTGCAAAGCAGAAAAAAGCAGCAATAGAATGGTTACAACTTTTACAAGAAAAAAATTAGGAGATGAAAAAAGTAATTATCCAAAATTCATGCAAATAGTTTTACAAGATATTTTGGGTTATCCAATAAAAGAACTTGATTTTGAAAAAGATAATGTAGAATTTCAATTCTCTAACTCCGAAGGGAAAAAAATTTTATGTTTTGAAGCAAAAGGAACGTCTACAAAAGATCTCTTTAGTATTCAACATAGAACAAAAAAAGAACATGAAACTCCAATCAAACAGACATGGGACTATATGGGTAGTATTGGATTAGATTATGGAATATGTACCAACTATGAAGATTTTGTTTTAATTACAAAACAATTTGGATATTCAAAATATCATTTATTTAATTTTAATTCAATTAATAAAAATGAAGATAAATTAAAAGAGTTTATCGGTATTTTTTCAAAACAGAGAATAATTACTGAAGGATTTGTTGAAAAATTATATGATAAATCTGTCACTGAAGAACGAGAATTTACAGAGGAATTTTACAAATTATTCCATGAAACTCGTTTGATGTTAATTAAGGCATTCCAAGAAAAACAAAATGTAACAAATAATGAAGCAATTTACTTTACTCAATTATTTTTAAATAGATTAATTTTCATTTTCTTTGTTGAAGACAAAGGTTTTCTCTCAAACAAACAATTATTTTCAGATAGAATTTTAAAGCTTCTAGAATCTGGTCAGTCTACTGAACATTCAAAAAAAGTTTATGATGAAATAACTGAACTTTTTACTGCTTTTGACAAAGGGTCCCAATCTTTAGGGGTTTTTGGATTTAATGGAGGACTGTTTAGTGGGGTTTTACCTAGCAAAATATTCTTCTTTGATCTAAAAGATCCCAAATTCTTTGCAGAGGTTAGACAGTATTCAAAATTACAAAAATCAACAAAATTAAATGAAAAGGCACAGGGAATAATCAAAAAATATCGTAATCAGTTGAATCCAATAATTACAAATCTTTTGTTAATGGATTCCTTTGATTTTAATTCTGATGTAAACGTCAATATTTTAGGACATATTTTTGAACAATCTATTTCGGATTTAGAAGAATTAAAAAAAGAAGGTGTTACGCGGAGAAAAAAAGAAGGTGTTTTCTATACTCCCGAATATGTAACAGACTATATCTGTAGAAATGCAATCATACCATATTTATCAAAATCTGGAGTTACAACTGTCCCAGAATTAATCAATGAATATGAAAAAGACATTGATGAATTAGAATTAAAATTTAAAGAGATTAAAATCGTAGATCCAGCTTGTGGTAGTGGAGCATTTCTAATTAAAGCAATTGATGTTTTGTTAGAGATACACAAAGAAATCCAAATTATGAAAGATATTTCAGGAAAATATTCTTCTGGAGGACAATTCCAATTAACCAAATGGAATGAAGAAACAGAAATTCGAATGATTGTTGAAAATAATATTTATGGTGTTGATATTAACAGTGAATCTGTCGAAATTACACAATTGAGTTTGTTTTTAAAATTAGCCTCAAATAATAGAAAATTAATTGGGTTATCAAAAAATATCAAAGTTGGAAATAGTTTAATCAATGACAAAACTTTTGATGAACGAGCATTTTCTTGGGACGATGAATTTCCAGAAATTATGAAATTTGACAAGTTTGATGTTGTTATTGGAAATCCTCCTTACATTCGTCAAGAATTATTTAAAGAAATTAAACCCTATTTGAAAAATTCATACCAAGTTTATCATAGTGTAGCAGATCTTTTTGTCTATTTTATCGAACTAGGCATTCATCTATTAAAAGAAAATGGAGTGTATTCAATCATTGTATCAAATAAATTTGCAAAAACTGAATATGGAGAAAAGTTACGAAATTTTTTATTAAATTATGATTTTCAATCTTTTATTGACTTTGGCGATTTACGAGTTTTTGATGATGCATCAACATATCCGTGTATTTTAACAGTAAAAAAATCAAAACCTACTGAAACAATTAGCGTAGCTAAAGTAAAAACATTAGATTTTTTCAATCTTTCTGATTACTTAACAGATATTATTGAAAAAATACCCATTTCATCTTTAGGGAAGGATTCATGGAGTTTTTCTGGTAGTGAATCCGCACAAATTTTAGAAAAACTCAAGAAGGATTCCACTCCATTTGAAAAAATAGTTAATGGAAAATTTTATGCTGGAATAAAAACTGGTTTCGATGAGGCTTTTGTAATTGATGAATCTATAAAAAATGAATTAATTAATGAAGATGAAAATTCAAAAGAAGTAATCTTTCCATTTCTTGGCGGAAGAGAAGTTAAGCGTGCTAGGGTTGAATGGAAAGGGAATTACATAATTTTTACTCGACGCGGAATAGATATTTCACAATACCCTGCAATAGAAAAACATCTTAAAAAATATCAAAAAAAATTAGAACCTAAAAAACCTGGAATGAAAGAAGGAAGAAAGCCTGGGCCTTACAAATGGTATGAAATTCAAGATAATGTTGCATATTGGAAAATGTATCTGGATGAGGGAATTATCTACACTAGATTAAATAAATCTCCAAATTTTGCTATATCAAAGCCTAATTTTCTACCTAATACATCAGGCTATCAGGCTCATTTTAATGAAAGATGGTTATTAGGAATATTAAATTCTAAAGTAACAGATTTTTTCTTAAGTTCAATTTGTCCATCAATTCGTGGAGGTTATTTTGATTATCGTTCTCAGTATGTTTCAACTATACCCATTCCAAATAGCCCTCTTTACAGAAAAGAACTTACTAAATTAGAAATTTCAATAATTAACGATCATGAAAAGTTATTCTCTGAAAAACAAAAACTACTGAATCGCGTGAAAGAGTTTTTTAATATTGATAAGATATCTGAAAATCTTGAAAATTTTCAAAAATTAACTTTTCAAGAATTTATTAAAGAAGTTTCGAAAAAATCAAGAAAGAAACCATCATTAAAAGAACTTGATGAGTGGGATGATTATTTTAATGGAAAAAAATCTATTGTTCTGAAATTAAAAAATAAAATTGAAAAATATGATAAACAAGTTGACGAGATTGTTTTTAAAATGTATGAATTGACAGATGAGGATATTAAAATTATTGAAAATGAGTTAACGATTAAAACCTAAACTCTTTTCGTTTTCCAATGCAGTGTCTGCTAGATTGTTTACCGTGATTTTTGCAATCACAATTTCCTTGACGCTTTTCAACCCGTCTTTAGTTTTAGCTCCATGTCTGAACTCGTATCGTCTTTCTTTAGTAGACCGCAGATTTTTGAGCCTAAAAGTGTGGGTTATTGTGAAATGTACACGATCTTAAATACAAATTTCGTTACAATAGATCAGTGTAAGTGAGAGAAAAGTGCGTCGAGACGTCATTCTCTCCTTTGACACAAATTTTCAATCAATTAGAGTTTAGAGTCTGAGATAAATCATACAGAGTTTTGAAGAGATAGATGAAATTTAAGATCCATGTTCACATTCATTCAAAAACATCAGACTTTGTTAATTTTAATGCATGTTGGAATATGAAAATTATCGGTTTTAATTCTGATGGAATTTTATTTTTTAGTAATCCTTGTATTACATGATATGCAATCTCTGGTTTTCTTTTCGAGTATTTTGTAACTGCTTCACTAAACAATTCGGGCTTGATTTTACTGAGATATGCCTCCAAATCTTCTTCTAAAATGTAAATTTTTTGAAATTCGTTAGGAATCTGTTTGACATCAAACTTTTCATCAAGAATGAAAATTTCTCTATCTTGGAATATGACTTCAGCATCTCTGTCTGCCAATATCAAATAGGGTATTTGAAAAATATTCAGAAATGTTTCAAATTTGGGGAAAGATTTCTTGCCACCTACATCTAAAATGAAAATATCATTGTCTTCCAATCCCAATCTTTCAGATTCATTTAGTAATGTTTGAAGGAAAATTCTATCAGATTGTCCTTCAACAAGTATAACACATTTTGCAAATAAAATATCAGGTTTCATTAAATGAAATGTAGCCATATTTTGTTGAATCCATTCACGATCCTCTCTACTAGGTTGATTTACAGTACTGATATCACTAATTCGTTCTACTCTAATAATTTCATTAACAGTTGATAGCATTTCAATAGATGCCAGTGTTGGAGAATGCGTGATAATCATTATTTGGTTGTCATTAGATTGATCACTTTGGATGGCAATTATTCGTCTCATCAACGTTTGAATTTGAAGTGGATGTAGATTCAATGCAGGTTCATCCATTAATACAATACCATCAGTATGTCCAATACATTTAGAGAGTATGAATAATGTCTCTCTGATTCCAGATCCCACTGCTAAAAACTTCAAAGATTCTCTTCCAAACATAGTATCTGAGAATGTTACAGTAACTTTATCTGGAATTGTTTTTCCAGTGCTCCTTTCAAACCCATCATCAGATTTGAGTTCTTTAGATATAATTTCTAAATCAAATGTCAAGTTTTGAGAAGAAAAAACACGCTCAAATTCATTTTTAATTAAGTCATACCGTTTTTTATCTTCTTGATTATCTCCATTTCTAAGATAAAAAAGAAAGTTTTGTAGATTACTACCATCGTCGTAAAAATTATGTTTTATTAGATCATTGGTGTCTTGAAAGTTTCTACTGTCAGACAATAATGCAATTTTTGTTTTTAACATAGAACCCAACATCAGAAAGAAAGAGTACTCTGAGGTATCAGAAGGACGTATTCCAGCCATACTAAAGACCATGTCTATTCTCATATGGGTAGTAGAATCAATTTCTCTTGCTTCTTTAGAATTTTCAGCAAATTTATTGGGAACAGGGTAGGGGTAAACTCTAAGACCGTCTGTTTCTTTCATCTGAATAATTTGATTTTGAAAATCATCTAGAGAAAAAGGTCTTACTTTTTCTACCATTTGTCCAAACGTTCCACGATCAGAAAATCCTTTCATTTTTTCATTTTGTAATGATGATATCCATGTTTCTTGATTATAACCAATACTGGTAATTTTTATGGATAATTTTGGAATGATTAGAACGTATTCCAAATCTAAAATTCTATCTTGAAAGGGAGTATTTTTCCATGTAATTTTTAATGATATATCATCAACTAAGTTTTCATAATGAGCGTTCATGTTATGAGTAGTCAAACGAAAAGTTCTGTTAGAATTATCGTTTGGGATAACACTCAAAATTTGTAGTAAATATCGTACTTCAAGTAGTGATAGTGAAAAATTAATTGTCATGTTATGGTATAATTGAGATTTCCATGGCATCATTCCACCACATCCATATTCAGTTAAACTAGTCAAAAAGAAATCAATAGCCTTGAAAATAGATGATTTACCTGAATTGTTAGTACCTACGATTAGATTTGTATCATCAAATTTCAGTTCAGTTGTAGATTCGTATGAATAAAGTCCTCGAAGTTTTATTGATTTGATTTTTACCATAATATTATCTGTATTTTGTAGCTCATAAATCCATCTTCTAATTTATGATATTCATAAGAACTTTTATTGCAAGATGTTTAGACTGTATTTAAAATCAGTTGGAGACTCTTCTAACCACTTTTCCCCCATTAAATTCACCACCAATATAAGAATAGGAAGGAGTCACGTCATCTTCAAATTCCTCAAGAAGTTTTTCAGATAATGTTTTTTGCAATAATTGCCATTCTGGAGATAGCAACTCAACTTTATCGTCATAAGAGAGAGTTCTAAGATGTTTTTAAGATAAATCTGTATCATCTTCTTTTTAAAATTATTGATTTAACCAATTTTGTACCTAAGAATAGGCTTGAATGCTTTTTTAAACTGTAAGTGTAATGTCATACTATCGTTTAATGAGATATGGAAAATGCTACAGAGTTATGTGAAAAGGGTGTTGCACTTGTCAATCAAGGGAAATATCATAAGGCACTCAAAGTGTATGACAAAGCACTAAACATAGATCCAAATAATTGGAACGTGTGGTATAACAAGGGTGTTGCACTTGATGAACTCGGCAGAAATGATGAGGCGCTAGAGTGTTTTAATCAAGCAATACAAATTAATCCAAACGATGCATGGGCATGGAGTAACAAGGGCATCACACTTGGCAAGCTTGGAAGAAATGATGAAGCAGTTATGGCATTTGATCAAGAGATAAAGATTGATCCAAACGATGCAGCATGGTATAACAGAGGTATGGCACTTGATAATTTAGGTAGAAATGATGAGGCGCTAGAGTGTTTTAATCAAGCAATACAAATTAATCCAAATAATCTTAGTGCGTGTGTTAAAAAAGACATTACACTTGACAAGATTGGTAAAAATGTTGAAAGAGAAATGGTACGAATGTGGACTAACAAAGGTGTTGCACTTGAGAAGATCGATAAATTGAATGAGGCACTAGAGTGTTATGATGAAGCATTAAAGATTAGTCGAAATTATATGTGGCCGTGGGATAACAAGGGCATTATACTTAACAAGCTCAATAGAATCAATGAGGCGCTAGAGTGTTTTAATCAAGCAATACAAATTAATCCAAACGATGCGACGGTTTGGAATGATAAGGGTGTTGCACTTGGCAAGCTCAATAGGAATGATGAAGCAGTTATGGCATTTGATCAAGCAATAAAGTTAGATCCAAATAGTGCGGTTGCATGGAAGAACAAAGGTATTGCACTTGAGAATCTAGATAAATCAGATGAGGCACATAATGCTTTTGAAATGGAGAGAGAAATTAGAAATTCAAAATTCTAACAACAAGTATGATGATACGGTTAATCGAATAATTAGGTCAAAATGTGATGAGAAAGTAAAAACTAAGATTCAAACAATAAATCTGTTCAAATTGAAAATAGATTATGAATCATCATCAGCATGCTTGTTATATTAACGCAAAATCATTACTCAGATCGTCTAAGTTACTTTTTGAAAAAAGATTACACGGTCCGTTGTCTGCGCTGTCAGTCTTAGCAATTGAGGAATGCAGGAAAGGATTCATTCTCATGTTTGAAACTCCAAACAAAGACAACAAATCGTATTTCAGAAAACGAATTTCTGATCATAAGAACAAGCTTCTGTTGGCTGCCAGAGACGCTTATTTGATGGGGCTTATGCATGATGGTTATTTCAGCAAAGAAAATCCTGTACATTCCTTAGAAGAGTTTCAGGAAAAACTCTACAAATTGCTCAAAACAAACAAGAATCTTGTAAAATTAGTAGCAGACAGTTATCTCATACAGGGACTAAATCCATTAAAGAAGAAGGGGCTTTATGTTGATTTTGACGGAGAGAAAATCATCATGCCAAAATCAATCAAAAGAAAAGAAGCTAAGTTTGCATTGGAACAGGCGGAAAGAGTTGTCAGGTATTTCCCTAAAACACATGGGTGTAAAGTCACATGAGTTCCAGTACGTCATTTCAAAACGAAATCACTGAAAAACTGTCAAGATACTTTCAACAGGTTAGAAAGGAATGGAGGATTACACAAGATGCAACTGATGCATTTTCAACCGATGTTGATGTTTATGCTCCACGAATAGATGTTGCTGTGGGCCCATTTAATGTCAGTGAAGGGAATGAAAGAGAAAATATTACAAATGTGTTTGAGAACAGTGCACCGCAAAATTTGAAAAAGATGATTGAATCAAGTTCCTTGCAAAAAAACAATAATCCACGATGCATGTTGGCTATCGAGGTAGTATATAGTGGTTCAACAAAACACATTCTTGGCGACATCACTAATGCTAGTATGATTGGATTGTACGGTTTTGTTGTTGCACATAATGACAGAATAGATGAAGTCAATAGAATTTTTGAATATACAAAAACTATCAAGGCAGTGCACAAAGCCCCAAGTGATCTTTTTTCGAATGTGAAGATTATGTCTACAAATGAGTTTTTAGAATTGTTATGACAACATCAGGATTACGAGAGAGATAAAATGGTTACAACATGGTTATTGTGGAATGTACACGATCTTAAATACAAATTTCGTTACAATAGATCAGTGTAAGTGAGAGAAAAGTGCTTCGAGACGTCATTCTCTCCTTTGGCACAAATTTTCAATCAATTAGAGTTTAGAATCTGAGATAAGTCTCCTTAAGAGAATAATCATAGAAGAATTGTTTAAAATAAGTCCAGATAATAAACAATACTCTTAAGTTCATATGAATTTAATCAATTCAATTGAATAGAAATTTTGAAAATTTATCAAGTAAAATCATAGAAGAGCTTGAACATTACAAAATAGATAAACAACTTTCAACAAATGATCAAGCATTTGGATTCTGGGTTGCGGAACATATTCTTCAAGTTGATTCGAATAATGCGGAGATAGGAATTCCAGGTCATGAACATGGTATAGATATTTTAACAATCGATCAACAGAAGAAAGAAATCACCATAAGTCAAATCAAATGGAGTGATAAACTTGAACACAAATTACAAACCGCGGAAATTGATAAGCTTTCGAATGCACCAATTTTTCTATATGATAAAAATGTAACAGGCAATAAGATTTTTGATGCAAAAAAAGATGAATTCATAGATGCCATTGATGGAGAAGAAGAGTTTACAATTCATTTACAATTAATTTTGGCGGGGGATTTTTCATCAGATCAAAATGATAAAATTGAATCACTTAATGGCACTAGTAAAAAAATTGGGAAAAAAGACTTTGACATCAAATACATTAGTTTAGACAAATCAAAACTATATGACATAGTATATCATCCCAAAACTCCAGAAATTACTTTGGAATTAGAATCCATAATGGAATTTCAAAATCAAAATCGAAGGAATTTGTTTGCAATAATTAAAGGAACAGAATTAATTAATAAAGTAAAAAAAGAAAATTACATTCCACTTTTTGAATATAATCCCAGATTCTATTTAGGTATGAGCGAACAAGATGATGCCAACATTAATTCAGGAATCAAAAAAACTGCCACTAATGATGAGGAATCTAAAAATTTCCTTGAATATAATAATGGAATTACGTGTGTTTGTGATTCTTTTAAATTAGATGATACACTGGTAACAATAAATAATTTAAAGATTGTTAACGGATGTCAAACTGTAGTTTCATTAGGAAATATAGGAAAAAATGTAAATGATGATGTACATTTACTTTGTAAATTATATGAAATTCAAGAGGATTCAAATGGTGAACTAAAACGAAATATCAGCAAATTTACAAATTCACAAAATGCAATTTCAATTAGAGATATGGCTTCAGATCAACCAAGACAAATCAGCATACAGCAACATATCGACAATAACTATGAAAAATTCTTTTGGGAAAGAAAAAGTGGCGAGAGGAGGTTATATGACACTGATGCAGTTTGGGAAAGAAAGCATAAACCAATGAGTTTTAGAATAATTAATAATTTTAAGGCTGGAAAAT
>NZ_AEXL02000110.1 GCF_000242875.2 Candidatus Nitrosopumilus salarius BD31
AACCAAAAAAGCCTGTCGAAAAACCTGCTAAAGTAAAAAAATTAACTAAAAAAGAATTGGAAGAAGCTAAAAGAGAAGCTGAAAAAACAATTGAAGAAGAATTAGAAGAACAACTTACTGATGAAGAAATTGAAAATTTCCAAATTGAAAAAGTCGATATGGAAAGACTAACTAACAAAATTTGTGATGTTCTAGCTGAACGTGAATCCGAGGGAATGTTTCAAAGTGAATTGTGGAAAAAACTTAAACTCTCAAGTCGTGATGGCTCTCGTCTTTCATTAAAACTTGAAAGAATGGGAACAATTACTAGAGAAAAACTACTTGAAAATAATCGTTGGACTTACAAATTAATTTTAAAGAAGACTCCAATCAGTACACAATCAATTGAAAATGCTCCATGTCTGGTTTGTCCAGTTGAACAGAAATGCTCTCTTGAAGGAGAAATCAGTCCTACAAACTGTCAATTCATTGAAGATTGGGTACTTGCTGAAATGAAAAAACCTGCGAAGTCTAAATGAAACTAATCGATGCTCGTAAAGATCACTATAGAAAATTAGCCCATGAACAAGGTTTCCGAAGTAGAGCTGCATTCAAACTCAAAGAATTAAATCAGTCTTATCGTCTCATTGGTCCTGGTTTTTATGTTTTGGACTTGGGATGTGCACCTGGTGGCTGGACTCAGATGGCTGTAAAACTGGTTGGTAACCAAGGAAAAGTAATGGGCGTTGATTTGTCATATGTTGAAGAGATTCCTGGTGCTCACATCATTCGAGAAAATATTGAAGATGAACACGTAGTTGATGAGATAATGTCGTATTTTGAGCGTAAGGTAAATGCTGTAATCTGCGATCTTTCCCCCCAAGTTAGTGGAAATTGGACCGTTGATCATGCAAAACAGATTTCCTTGAATTATGATTGTACCAAAATCATGGACAAAGTCTTAGCACATAAAGGAAATGCTGTTTTCAAAGTATTTGATGGACCATATTCTATGGAGTTTAGAGATTATATCAAGAAAAAATTTGCTAGAATCAATCTTACAAAACCCAAAGCTAGTAGAAAACAAAGTAGTGAACTATACTATGTTTGCTTGGGTTTTACTGGTTAGTTTGAAAAGTTTTAATTATTTCATTTATGTTTGCACTAGTTCTAAATCCAGTTGGATTAAATGCTGTAACACTAGCAGTAAAGTTATTTTGTTGTAAATTTTTAATTGCATTTTCTAACTTTGGTGGTGATGCTTTCATTTTTGATGCAATTTCATCTAGTGTAAAATATGTTGCTGGCATTTCTGATTCTGCAAGACATTTTTGAATAGTTTTTTCACAAACTTTATCCACTTTTAAATTTGGAATTTCAACTAACATATTTTGAACAAACTCTTTGTCAAAAATATTATCTATCCATAATGGTCCTGCAATGCTAATTTTTGAATTACATAATTCACATTCTTGTTTTTGTTGAGTTGATGTTTTTCTATGTCCACAGTTTTTACAGTGCAAAATGTATCCCAAATTTTCTTTTTGATCTGGCCTGTTTAAGACTTTGACATAAGTTCTATAGTAATGCATTTCACTTTCTACAAACATTGGAATTATCTCTACACCTAATCTTGCAGCCACTACTCTGAGACATCCGAGAACCAATCTAATTGCCATCTCGTTTCCATACTCCACTCTTACTGGAACTCCACCGTATTTTCTCCTGCATGCATCTTGAAAGAGACCATTTAGTACCTGAAGATCAGTAGCTGCAGTCGATAAAATTCCTCCATGCATAGTAGCCCTGATCCCACAGTCAAAAAATGCAGCAGGGGAGCCAAACGGGTCAATATCTACAATCGAGCCTCGCTCTCCTTTTTTTGAATGGTAACTTAGAAACCTACAAACTTCCTTTTCTGAAAATTCAATATTTTTTAGATTGTTCTGATTTGCTGAATATTCTGCCATTTTCAGAGCAGTTGGATTCAGATCATTGATTATTGTATTCTCAATTTTTAATTCGTTAGATACACGTAATCCTCTTGCACCGATCCCAGACATGCCTTCCAGAAAAATCTTTGGCCCTTCAAAATTCTTTAGGAATGCTGCATATGCAATTATTGAAAAATCCCTGTTTATCTTTGCCTTTGGATTGAAAAACGCAGGTTCCTTTGGTGGTACTTTGTCAGTTAATGATTTTTTTGGAACTAGAAGTTTTGTGTCTCCTTCTACAATCTCCTGAAAAATTTCACTTGGAATTTCCAATTATTCCTCTAATATTATATTGGTTTAATACTTGTGGTTTCAGCAAAATTTTTGG
>NZ_AEXL02000109.1 GCF_000242875.2 Candidatus Nitrosopumilus salarius BD31
CATTTTTTCAAATTACTTGCAGCTCTTTCTCCTACTTTGGCACCAGCATTTGTGCTGCCAGTAAAAGTCACAGCATTCACATCAGAGTCTATAAGATAATTTGCAGATTCTACACTTCCTACCACTGTCTGAAAAATTCCATCTGGCATTCCTGACTCAGTAAATGCTTTTTCAATTTCAATCCCTGATTGCATCGTAATCCTGGCTGGTTTCATTACAATTACATTACCAGCCATTAAGCATGGAGCTGCAAATCTTAATGCTTGCCAATATGGAAAATTCCAAGGCATGATAGAACCAATTACACCTAATGGTTCAAAAGTCAAGAAACTCTTTCTTGCATCCGTGTTTAATACTTCATCAGCAAGAAAACTATCCCCATGATCAGCATAAAATTCTAAGGCCCAAGCACATTTTTCAACTTCGCCAATTGACTCCTTGAGTGCTTTACCCATTTCAGTTGTTGCAATTTTTGCAAGCTCTGTTTTATTTTTCTTCAAGTATTCAACTAAATTGTAAACGTAACTTCTTCTTTTTTCATAATCTTTTTTCCATTCTGGAAATGCTCTCTTTGCCTTTCTGACTAAATCGAATACTTGATTCTTATCCATTTGTGAATATGTTTTGATGTTTTCACCAGTAGCTGGATTCACAGTAGTAATTTGACTCAAGGATCTATCCAATTAATTTCTCCTATTTAATCTAGTGACTTATTTTTCAAATTTATTTATAAAATCAGAACCTGATTTTGTGTGTAAAAGATAGAATGAATAACTCATTTAATTTTCCATCAAAAATTATCATTTAAGATCTTGATGAATGTGGTTTCTATTCCCATCAAAATGTTTGTTGCATATCTTTTTTAATTTCATCTATTTTCTTTGAATATGCTTTTCTTGATTTGTCATTCTTTTTTAGATTTAAAACATTTTGACATGACGGACACTTGAACATACCATCAAGAGCATTCTCAAATGTCACTCTTGGACAGTCTTCATTACCACAGTGATAAAAGTCTGAGGCATTTTCGTAATCTAATCTTTGTTGTAATCTTTCAGTAATTTTCTTTTTTTGATTTTCAATAAAATGTTCAACCTCCTCTCTTCTAGTTCTCCATCTATAGACGAACCATCCTTTTCGCTCATCTTTTACTCTGATTCCAGTAATGAGTGATTTTCCAAATAGATCATACAATACTTTTCTTACCATATTGATTCTGAGCCCAGTTGAACTTGCAATTTCTTCATCAGTTGCATCTTCTGCTTTTAGCAGAGATCTTGCAACTTTGAGGTACTCATCCCCTCCTATCATTGAAGCAATTCTAACAAAAGGATCTTCGTATTTGTCTACCAACTCTAATGACTCCTAATTTTCTACTATTAATCCCTTGTTTCTTTTACCAGCACGTTTTTACCATTTTTTGTGGGTATGATCTTTCTTTTGGCATTGGGAAATTCTTTCTCAAATTGAACGCCTTTTTGTATTCGATCCAAAAGTATTGCTAGTGCACTAATTTCCGAATGCGGCTGACTTCCAACCCCAACATTATAATCTGCTAATTCATAAATTTCTCTTGGAACTTTTTCTGCACCGACTACTACTAACAAGTTTTCTTCTTTTCTGAGATTCTCTTGTACATCATTAATGTTTTCACCATACATTGAAAGATGCACGATTTTGAAATTTTCTTCTTTTTTCTTTTTTACAATAGTTTTCCACTTATCAATAAACTCAACTACAAAATCACCTCCCCAAGTTTTATTGATCTTCTCTAATGTATCTTTGATTTCTGGATTAACTTCAGTCATAAAAATTCTCTGAGCACCAAATGCTCTTGATACTAATGCTACATGTGTTGTTACCCTGTCATCCCTTACAAGACGTTGCCCAATTCTAACAATCTCAATTACCAAATGTTTCTTCAACCTCTTTTAAAGAATTTTTATTTATTTTGTGAGAATTTTGACTATCTACAATATCTTTGATCAATTCCTTTAATTCCTTGACATTTTCACCTGTTTTCGCAGAAACTGATATAACTTTTTGGTTCTCACCCAAATTGAGCAAATCTATTTTTCGTTTCACTTCATCTTCCTTGAGTAAATCTGATTTGTTTAACACATATACTATCTTATCTTTTTCTACTTCTAATTCACTTAAAGTTCTCATACAACTGGCAAATTTCTTTTTTAATTCAAAAACTGGATCACTAATATCAATTATTAAAATAATGATGTCTGAATATCTTAATTCTTCCAAAGTTGATTTGAATGCATCTATCATATATGCAGGTAATTTACTGATAAATCCTACTGTGTCTGAAATTAAGAATGGTTCTTGATTGATTGTAATTCTTCGTGTAGTTGTAGTTAGAGTTGTAAACAATTCCTTACTCTGAGTTCTTGTCTCTCCTGTTGTTTTGTTAAACAATGTAGTTTTACCTGCTGATGTATAGCCTGCCAGAGAAATTATTTTGAATCCCATTCTTTTTCTTCCTTGTCTGTGAAGCTCTCTTTGTTTTCCAGCTTTTTCCAGTTTAGATCTTATTGTTTGCATACGATGTTTGATATCATTATAGTAAACATCTACCTCAAACTTTCCTATTCCCATAAATCCTGGTTGTTCTCCCATGTTTGAAAGACGAACTTTTTCTTTTGCTCTGACCATTTCATATCTTAATTGAGCTAATTTCACTTGTAATTTTGATTCTGCACTTGATGCTCTACTTTCAAAAATCTCGAGAATTAATCCCTCTCTATCCAAAACCTCTCTATGTAATACTGATGCAAGGTTGTAATTTTGATGTGGTTTTAAAATTTCATCAAATATAATTACATCTGGTCTTAGTTTATCTGAAATCTCTTCTAATATTTCCAAAGCCCCACCACTAATTCCATACTTTGGTTTTTTTAGATAATCCTGAGTAATTGTGTGAACTATCTCATATCCTGCTGTATTGCATAACCCTTTAGCCTCGTTTATTGAGTCCTCTTGGTCATATGTTATCAAAATTGCTGATTTCATTCTAATTCATCATTTTTTCCAAGATAAGAATTCTGTACAATCCCCTTGTATCAACTGTTTCATTTTACCGTATCTAATTCATCAAATTATTCAGTTTTTTTCAATGTTTTTTCTATATTCATATTTAAGACAATTTCAGCTATATCACTAGCATATTCTGAAATCCTTCGAATGTTTTCAGTCATTCTTCTTACTCTGTAAATTTCTTCATCATCTTTTAATGACTTTGAAGCATCTCTGACTTTTTTCTCAAATTTTACAATTTCATGAATTTTTTTAATGGTTTCTTCTGCCTGGAAATAATCTTCTTTGAATAATGCCAAACATGAATCATCTAAAACTGATAAACAAAATTCATTCATCTCTTGTAATTTTGCTAAAATTTCTTTCTTAACTGGTTTTTTAAATTCCAAAAGATCCTTTGCGATAAATGATGCATGATCACCAGTTCTTTCTATGTTTTTTACAATTAACCTATATCCTAAACAATTTCTAGCATTTCTAAAGCCCATTTCTTTGAGCATGTGTTCATTTTGAATTGCTATTTTTAATTGACGAATTATATAAAATCCAAATCTGTCTACTTCGTCATCTGTATTGATTACTTCTTGAGCAAGTTCTAAATTATTCTCTTTTACAGCTAAAATTGCATCACTTGACATTGATTTAGCCAAATGAATCATTCGTTTGAATGCACCATCCACAGATAATTCAAGTAAGTTAACAAGAACTTGTACTGTGATACCTCCACTAGAATCAGAAATGATTTCAGAGCCCATCAGCATTCGTTTAACAGCCTCTTTTACTGTGTTCCTTTGATGTGCACTCAATCTACCATTTTTTGGTTTTACATTAATTGTTCTATATCCTAAAAAATATAACGAGATTAGTTTTCTTACAATTGCAGATGCTTCTTCTTCACCTTCTATTTCTATAACTGCGTCTTCCTTTTTTTGAATACGTGATTCAAATTTAGGTGGATAAAGTTCTAATGTTGATGAACCTTTCCTAACCATTCTAATCTGATCTCCTTGTTTTAATCCTAATTCCATAATCCATTGTTTTGGTAATGAAACTATGTATGATGATTTTCCAGTAAACTGAATTTTTCTAGTTTCTTCTCTTTCATCCATGATCTAAAGAGATAAAACCATTCTATATAGTTTGGGAGTTCCAATATGGTTTAACATTGAACTAATATTTAGAAAAGATTGTACTATGTGTATGGATCATATTTTAAAACTTCGGCATTCACTTGATGCGTTATTTGGAAATGGTGTGTCTAAACATCTACCAAAAAATATTGAAATGACTTTTTCTCGGAAAACTGGAAGAATTAGAACTGTTTCGGATGGAGGAAAATTACTTTGTACTTTGAGAATTGATGGAGGTTTAGCTATAAGTCCTTATTTTGCTCAAATTTTACTAAAAAGTAAGACATTCAAAGAGAACTGCGTTGAAATAAACAAAGATGCTGCTCCGTTTGTAAGTGAAGGAAAATCTGTGTTTTGTAAACATGTAGTATGGTGTGGGAAAAATGTACGTATTTCTGCTGATACTCCAATTCTATTCAATAATAAAGTAATAGCAGTTGGTAAGGCTGTTTTATCTTCAGATATGATTTCTGATTTTAATAGAGGTGTGGCCATTAAGGTCAGAGATAGTTTAAAAAGTCCTAAGGAGGAAATAAGATCATGATGCGCGGAGGAAATCGCGAAATGCGTAGAATGATGGATAAAATGGGTCTTGATATGAATGAAGTTTCAAATGTACAAGAAGTTATTATTAAAACTGATAAAAAGGAGATAATTATCACCAAGCCCTCTGTCACTGAAATGAAAGCAAAAGACAATTCCATCTTTACAGTTACTGCAGATAGTTATGAGGAAAGAGAGTTAGAGGTTCCAATTTTCTCAGATGAGGATATTCAACTAGTCAGTCAGCAAGCTGGTGTGGATGAAGAAAAAGCAAAAAGTGCTTTAGAAGAATCTAAAGGCGATCTTGCCAGGGCGATCTTACTTTTAACCACCGGATAATCCTGCCATTTTAGTTATTTGTGCCTAAAAATGAATGATTTAAGTAATGGAATTATCAAATTTGAGTACAATGAGTAGTATGGCAGAATCTAAAGTTACTGGAATCATCAAATCTCTGAATGCTTTAGAGGATGATATTGATTCCCTAAATAGCAAAGTAGGTGATATGAAAAAACAACTATTTGTTAAAGCACAATCTGAGATAGATTCCTTGTTAGAAAAAACTAGAGAAATGGCTACAAAAGAGGCTGAAGTGATTATAAATGCATCAAAAGAAAAAGCAACCGCTGAATCTGCAAAAATTGCACAAGCAGGAGATGCAAAATTATCCGAATTACAATCTAAAATAGATAGTAATTTTGATGAAGCAGTCAAACATGTGGTGTCAACAGTTTTGAAGGTATAAACCTAAATTGTATATTTTATTTTATTAGATATCGATCCCTTACAGAATACTCGTATTGGAATTGCTACTACCTATGGTAGACCATACTATAAATTTTCAACTTATTTGAAGAATCTTAACTTATCTTTTGATTCTATTTTGCCTGAAGAAATTTTGGATTATTCTGGTAATATTGTTTTTACTACTACCAAAGAATCTCCAAAAAAATGTGAAAAGGTTTTACTGCATGAGGATATTTTTGAACATCATCATACTGTGATTAGAGGAATGATGATACAAAAACTCAATCAAAATTTCCAAGATGAAAACCTAATTTTAGGAATAGATCCAGGTCAAAGAATTGGTTTATCAATATTTTACTACGGACAAGAAATTGAGAGATCGTTTTATTCTTCAGTAGAAAAATTAATTTCTCACATAATTCAGATTTTAGGTGGTCTTAGAGCAAAAAGAAAAATTCTAAAAATCGGCGATGGGAATATGAAAATTTCTAAACAAATTGTAACAATGCTTAATCTAAAATTTTGTTCTTCTTTTGAATTAGAATTTGTAGATGAACGGAAAACTAGTCTAAAAATTAAAAATTTTAATCAAAGAGGAAAGCGAGATATGCTCTCTGCAAAATATATTTCACAGCGAGATGGATGTAGATACATGATTTTACCCTTATCAATGACAGGATGAATTTCATATTTTTTGTAAAAAATCTGTTTTAAAAAACAATATTTTTTTTAATTTAATTCACACATATTTTATGAAAATATGAAAATGTCTATATTTTTTCAATTTTTTTGATTAAAATTAAATTTTTTTGTTAAACAACTATATTCCCACATGTAATTTTTTCAAAAAATATTTAGTAAAACTAGCTATACATATTTATTGAAGATTTCTTGTTTTTATTTGAAAATAATTTTTCTGATCGATATATTTTATGAAATTTTTCCAATTTTTATCATTTTTTTCCAATTTTTTATCGATCCACCCTTATATAGATATGAATTCTATAAGATATTACTAAGATGACATGTAAAGGAATTTGTGTAAGATACAAGGCTCAAAAGCCTGTTGGCACTGGAAGATACGCTTCTGGACAACGTCGATGCCAAATTTGTGAAATATTCATCAAATGGGAAGGACTTTGGTGTCCATGTTGTGGCTATAGATTGAGAACTAAACCACGTAATCTAAAATACAAAGCAAAATTACGTGCTAGAGTTGAGGCTGATTCTATTGAAGCTAAAGCAGCTACTGATATTGAATCAGAAGTTGAAATAACAGTTAAACCAAAAGCTAAAACAGCAAAAGCTAAAACAGCAAAAGCTAAAACAGCAAAAGCTAAAACAGCAACAAAGACTAAAGAAAAAACTTCATGCAGATATTGTGAAAAATTGTTTGTTTTTGCAGACAAACATGAGAAGAACTGCAAAAAGAACCCAGGTTCCAAAAATGAAGCCTCCCAAACAAATGAATCAATAGCAATAAAAGCATAAGATTTGTTCATACGATATTGAATTCTCCAAATGGATTTTTCCAGAAAATGGTGCATTTGGAGAATCGAAATTTTTCTTTAAATATCCAAAAATTTGAAAATGGATATTTTGTTTCTGTTACAGAGGGACCGAATAAAATAGGCTCAATGGTTGTTTCTTTAGCAACTGGACCGACTCCTATCACAACTACTGTTATACCCTCAAGAACTGAATCTCTTTTTCTAAAATTAGTTGCTGAACGTATTAGTACCCGAATGAGAGGGATTGCTATTGTTTCCACCTTTATTCAAAAAGAGTTAGAACCTAATATTGCAAAAGCCTTAATGGCTGAAATTATGGAGATGATAGAGAATGAGTGATTTAAGACATTTTATTTCTCAAATCAAAAAAAATAAAGATCTTAAAATTATAAAAACTAAAGTTTCTACAAAATTTGAAATTGCAGGAATAACTGCTAAAGTAGACGGTTCTTATGCTTTGTTATTTGAAAATATCAAAGAGAGCAATTTCAATTTAGTCTCTAATTTAGTTGGAACAAGAAAAAGATTTGCTCTTGCGGTTGGAGGTTCGGAAACCAATATTCATGAAAAAGTTATTACAGCAATTAAAAAAGCTAAAAAACCAAAAATAATTTCTTCAGGAAAATTTATGGAAAACAAATCAAAAAATTTGTTTTCTATGCCTATTATTACTCATTTTGAGAAAGAATCAGGCCCATTTATCACATCATCAATAGCATATGTTAAAAATCCTGAAACTGGAAAACAAAATTCATCATTTCACAGGTTAATGCCTATAGATAAAACTCATTTTTCAATTAGAATGGTTGAGGGACGTCATCTACATAGATGTTTTGTTGATGCAAAAGAACATCATGAAGATCTGAAAATTGCAATTACAGTAGGGGTTCACCCTGCAATTTCTATTGCTGGAGCATATCAAGCTGAATGGGGTAAAGATGAAATCGATATTGCAAATTCTCTATTGGATGGAAAACTAATATTGGCTAAACTTCCTTTTACAGGACTAAATGTGCCTTCAGGTTCTGAAATTGTTATGGAAGGAAAAATCCTTCATGATAAAACTCATCCTGAATGGATGGTTGAAATGCTGCAAACATATGATCATGAAAGAAATCAACCTGTTTTTGAACTTGAAAATCTCTATTATAGAAACAATCCTATTTTTCATGATGTATTGTCTGGTTATTCAGAACATAGATTACTTATGGGAATGCCAATTGAATCTAAACTAAATGGAGAATTAAAGAAGGCTTTTCCTCAGACAATTCAAGTCTCAATGACTAACGGTGGTTGTAATTGGTTGCATGCTGTAGTACAAATTAAAAAGAAAAATGAATCCGATCCTAAAAAAATAATTAAAAAAACATTCGAATCACATCGTTCATTAAAACAAGTCACTATAGTTGATGAAGATATTGATCCTAATAATGCCGAATCAGTAGAATATGCAATGGCTACAAGATTCCAAGCTGATAAAGATCTAGTTATTCTAAAAAATGTTCGTGGTTCAAGTCTTGATCCTTCAAGTGATCAACAAAAGCTACAAACTGCTAAAATGGGAGTTGATGCAACACGGTCATTATCTAAACGACCAGAGGGATTTGAATTGGCAAAAATTCCAAAAATTGATAAAATCAAACTAGAAAAATACCTAAAATAATCAAAATCAACTGCTTAAATTAAATTGGATGAATTTAATATCATTATAGATATTAAAAATGTCTTCAGAAAACCCTACTCGTGAAAAAAGTCCTTCTGAATCTCATGCAGAAGTAATTGTTCGAATGTTTCCCTCAGATGCAAATCCCGCTGGTAATGTATTTGGTGGAGAAATTTTAAAACACATCGATATGGTTGCAGGAATTGTAGCTCAGCGACATTCACAATCAAATGCAGTAACTGTTTCTATGGATAGTGTAAATTTTTTAAAACCTGTTTTTGTGGGAAATGTACTTACACTAAATGCTAGAATAAATTATGTCCATAACTCATCAATGGAAATTGAAGTCAAAGCTGAAGCTGAAGATATAGTGACTGGAATAAGGACAATTACTGGAACTGCTTTTGTCACATTTGTTGCTCTTGATAAACATGGAAAACCAATGCATGCCCCTAAATTAGCTCTAAAAACAGATGAAGATAGAATCAAATTTGAAGAAGGTAAAATAAGAATGGAAAAACGATTACGCAATCGTCAGAAATAACGTTTAATTTTAATAGATCCATTTAAGAATCCCAAAAATTATCTTTAGTTAATGTCAGAACAAGACAAAAACAATGAGTGGGATTCATTATGGCAAGAGTATACCAAATCTCTTGAAAACTGGAAATCACTTTTTGAGCAAATTCAAAAATCAAGTAGTGATATGCAAGCCAAATTTAATGAAGTATGGGAAAAAGCTACTGCTGAATCTAGTGCAGAAACCATGAAGTTATTTGGGGAAAATTGGCAAAAAGCAATGAATGAAGTCGGGATGAATTCTTTCAAAGCATTTGGGGAAAATTGGCAAAAAGCTCTCAATGATACCAATGCTTCTACTTTCAAACAATTTGCAGAAAATTGGCAAAAAACTCTTAGTTCATCTGGATTAGAACAAATGAATGCTTACGGTGAAATGATGAAAAAATTTGCCGAGACATGGAGTTCCATGTGGCCAAAATCTCAATAATTGAGAGAATTATTTTTTCTTTTTTTGTAGTTTTTTATTAAAAATTTATTCAATTAAAACTGGTTAATTCTTTAATTCTTTTCCTTGATTCTTCTACTAATCTTTTCAATACAGGAATATAAATTTCAGATGCGTATGCAATTTCAACATCGTTATGTGCATCAATATCTAAAAACGTAGATGCAACTATTTGATTCTCTTCAACTTTGGGCTCATTTTTCTTACGTCTTTTATAATTAATAATCTCTAAAAATATTGGTAATTGTCTCTTAATTTCAATATCTAATTCGTCCTTTGAACGTAATTTCTCTTGATTCAAATTAACTTTAATTTGTTGGTTAATGTCAGCCTCATATCTTTCTGATGCTCTAATCATAATTTTAATTTCAGGCAATCTTTCACATTTATTTTGAAATTCACATATTTTTTGTATAAAATTTGGATACGTGTTTTCATGTTCTTTTATTAATCTCTTTGAATACCATTCTAAAAACTCCATGGCATTTGTATCATTTTTTATTTTTGCTTTTTCTAAAAAATTTTCTTCAGAAATATTCTCTAAAATGAATAATCCAAAATCTCTATTTGCTTCCTCTAAAATCCCATTTAATGTATTTTTTACAGAAATAATGTATTCATTAAAAAAATAATTTACATAGTATGGGTCAGGATCATATTGCTTAATTTTTTTTAAATAAAGTTCACAATTTTTTATATTTTCTTCAATATTCATTAGTTTTTGCCAGATTCTATGTTTGCATATTTTGATTGTGCTTTCAAGCTAGTTGCTAATTCCTTGAAAATCTCATTTACACTCACATCGACTAAATTTATGGTTGCATTTTCTTTCACAATTTGATTTTCAAATTTCTCTTTAATGGCAAATGATACTGAAGACCAATGCAAAATTCCCTTTAATTGCTCTTCAACTGTAGTATTGGTTGTTGGAAAATTTGCTGGCGAGAAGACAATTCCATTGGTCCATTGCATAGTTGGAATGCCTCCTCCTGATGATCTAGTGCTGAATGCGATCTGTTTTACCCAATCCTCAAATTTGTATTCGATTACCTCGTGAATAATCAATTTTTTCCATGGTTCTACGGAAATCTCCATTTAGTGATATTATCAACAAACCAATTATAATCTTATTTTTTAATATCGCTTATTTACTAGACACTAATCATTATTTTTTATTATGG
>NZ_AEXL02000108.1 GCF_000242875.2 Candidatus Nitrosopumilus salarius BD31
TAGAGGACAATCATCATAGACGTCATTGATTCCATCATTGTCGGAATCAACTACAAATGATTTTGAAACAGAATCAGGACAACCGTCATCGTCTTGGAATTTGTTCCAGGTTTCTGGGCTAGTTGGACATGCATCTATTGCGTCGGGAATTCCATCGTGATCCCTATCACTATTTGAAATATAATCATCTGGGCAACCGTCTAAATCAAGAATTCCATTATAGGTTTCTGGTTGGTTTGGACAATGATCTTTATAATCATTAATTCCATCACCGTCTGAATCTGGAGATCCTTTGTTATCTGCTACATAATCAGGACATCCATCTTCATCTTGGAATTTGTTATAAGTTTCAGGAATCAAAGGACATTTGTCAGAATTATCAGGAATTCCATCAAAGTCTGAATCTCCACCATTAATGAAATCAGGGTAATCAGGACAACCGTCATCATCTTGGAAGCCGTTGTATCGTTCTCTTGTAAGAGGGCATTGATCTACAGAATTTAAAATACCATCAAAGTCTGAATCAAGTTCTGATGGGTTATCTGGACAACCGTCTTGATCTAGATAACGATTCCAAGTTTCTGCAGTATCAGGACATTGATCTAATGAATCTCTAATTCCATCACCGTCTGTATCCATTACAGCTACATCAGGACATCCATCTTGATCTAGATATCCATTCACAGTTTCTGATTCAAGAGGACATTTATCATTTAAATCAGGAATACCGTCACCGTCATAGTCTGGTGTTCCTAATCCAGGTACACTATCAGGACAACCGTCTGTATCTTGGAAACCATTGTAAGTTTCTTTAGCAGTTGGACATTGGTCTAAGTTATCTGGAATACCATCTCTATCTCTGTCAGTGGTAGAAGTAGTATCAGGACAACCGTCTCTATCAAAAACACCATTGAATGTTTCTGGTTGGTTTGGACATAAATCGTAATAATCATTAATTCCATCACCATCAGTATCTGGAATTCCTTTATCGGATGTAACAAAATCAGGACAACCATCTAAATCTTGGAATCTATTGTAAGTTTCTTTTACTTGAGGGCATTGATCAATGCTATTAGGAATTCCATCAAGGTCTGAATCAACATCACTAGAATAAGGAGGAATGTCAGGACAACCGTCATCGTCTTGGAAGCCATTGTATCTTTCTGGATCTAACGGACATGCATCATCAACATCCATTATTCTATCACCATCAGCATCATTTAATGTACCATCAAATGCAGGTATTGAATCAGGACAACCGTCATAATCAGCAAATCTATTGAATGTTTCTGGTTGGTTTGGACATATATCAAATGGATCTGCAATACCATCGCCATCTTTATCACTAAATGTAGTATCTAAAGCAACATCAGGACAACCGTCTGTATCCCTATAACCATTAAAAACTTCTGGTTCTTTTGGACACAAGTCAATTTTATCTTGTATTCCATCATTATCAGTATCAATAAAAGATGAATCCTTAACAGAATCTGGACAACCGTCATCGTCTTGGAATTTATTGTAAGTTTCAGCACTTAATGGACATTTATCTAAATAATCTGGTACACCATCTCTATCTCTATCACCAGAACCATATGTATCAGGGCAACCGTCTATATCATCAATGCCGTTGAATGTTTCTGGTTGGTTTGGACAGTTATCAAATCTATCAATAATTCCATCACCATCTGAATCTGATGCTCCTCCAGAACCGGTTCCTGGAAGTGTATCAGGACATCCATCTTCATCTTGGAATCTGTTGTAACGCTCTTTAAGATTTGGACATTGATCAATATGATCTTCTATTCCATCATAATCTTCATCATACCATGGAACAAAATTTGAAGGACAACCATCTATAGTACTTTCATAATCTTCTTGTAAATTTGGACATTGATCAACTGAATCATCAACACCGTCTTTATCTAAGTCATCAGCAGCAAAAACTGAACTGATGGGCATACTGGTTAAGGTAGCTACAAGCAATAATAGGAATGATAACGAGTGTATTTTTTTCAATGCCTAAAAATACCCCGAGGATCCAGTTATTAAACCTCACTCTGAAATAGACTAAGAATTTCACGAGTTTTAAGAAAAGTTTCCATGTCAGACAAAAATCTCGATCAATTTAAGTAAAACAAATCAAGATTTGAATTCATGAGTTGTTCTGGAGAAACAATTGAAGATGACGATCGTTTAATTCAGATCAGGCCGGCTATATCTGAGCAGTTAAAAAAAGCAAAATATGGTGTTGCGGATCATTCAACCGTAGAACTTTGTCATTGGACAAAAAAATCTTTCAAGCATGAGGGAAGTTGCTACAAACACAAATTTTATGGAATTTCAACTCATCGATGTATGGAGTTTTCTCCAGCTGGAATGCATTGTGAAAATCGATGCGTGTATTGTTGGAGACCAATGGAATTTTACGATTCACTGAAAATGGAAACAGAACATGTTGCAGAACCTAAAGAAATTCTAACAAAGCTGATGGCTGAAAGAAAAAAACTGATTAATGGATACTATGGAGATTCAAGAAACGATAAACAGAGATTAGATGAATCATTATTGCCAAGTCACTATGCAATTTCGCTTTCTGGTGAACCTACAATGTACCCTAAACTACCAGAACTTATCAAATATCTAAATTCTTTAGAGTCAACAAAATCAATTTTTCTTGTAACTAATGGACAAGAGCCAGACATGATTCAAAGATTACAAGATGAGGATGCATTACCAACACAATTGTACTTGTCAACAAATGCTGCAGATTATGATTCGTTTATTAGAATAAACAAGCCAAAATATGATGATTCATGGGAAAGATGGAATAGAACACTTGATATGTTAAAGAATTTGAATACAAGGACAGTTTTAAGAATTACTTTGATTAGGAATTACAATGATCAAAAAGAAGTAATTCCAGCGTTTGCGGAAATGTTTAGAAAAGCAAGTCCTCACTTTATTGAAATAAAATCATATATGCATATTGGACGTTCAACTAATAGGTTAGAGCATTCAAATATGTTAGAAATGGAAGAAGTAAAAAAATTTAGTGAGCAAGTTGCAAAACAAAGTAAAATATTTTCAATAATGGATGAAAGTATTGTTTCAAGAATTTCAATTTTACAAAATAATGAACGATTTATTGATCGTTGGATTTCAACTTATACAAATACCAATTAGAAAATTTTTTCAGTGCCTTGAATCTGTGAGATAATTCATTTTTGTTATTTATTTCAGCAAAAGTTTTTTTTGAATTATGTGGGATAAAGATCGGATCATATCCCCAACCTTTTCCTTTTTGAGATTTTGATATTGTACCATCAAGTTTTGCATCAAAAGATTTTGATATTGTTTTATCGCAATAAGTAATGATTGAAACAAATTTTGCTTTTCTATTATTTTTTAAAAGATTAAGAATTCCTTTGTTTCCAACAGTTTTGAAAACATATGATGAATATGGACCAGGAAAACCTCTAAGTGAATCAATGAATAAACCATCATCTTCAATAATCACAGGTTTTCTAAATTTAGAGTAAGCATCTCTTGCTTTTTTTAATGCAATTTCATGAAGGGAATTAGATTGTATTTCTTCCAAATTCAATTGGAAAAAACCAAGTTTTATCTCAAAAGTATCTAGAATATTTTTCGCTTCTAAATATTTATGATTATTTGATGATACAAAAAATAGATCAAACGACTTCTGCATACCTACCACGACTTTCTATATCTGAAACTAGTTTAGTAATTTTTGTAAAATATTCATTGCCAACTACAGATTTGTATCCAAGTAAGAAATTTTTCCAAGATTGCTTCATAATTTGAGCATGTGCGCTGTTTAGAATTTCTTTAATTAATCTCAAATCAACTGCATGATCTTCTGATTTTATTGTGTTTTGAGATAAACCAAAATCAATGACAAAAACAGTGTTTTTAAATAAAATGAAATTTGAAGTAGTCAAGTCACCATGCATGACACCATGTTTATGCATTGTACCAACTAATTTTCCAATAGTTTTTGATGATTCAATGATTTTGGAATCAGCCAAATCATGAACAGGCTTACCAGGAATTTCCTGCATCATGATAGAGGAGTTGTCCAAGTTTACAAAATACACCAGAGGTGTTGGAATTCCAAACGATTTTACAAAAGATAACATTTGGGATTCCTTTATGGTTCTTTGTTTACGTATTTTTGAATCAAGTATAGGATTACGATAATTTTTCATTTTTCTAATTTTAAGAATTGCTTTAGAATTTTGCCATTTGGTTTCATAAATGTCAGCCTCTGCACCTTTCTTCAATAATTTCATTAACATTATATCCGAAAGAATTCAATAAAAATTAATCATGGATGAAGGGGAAAAAAGAATAAAACAAGAAGATTGCAGTGAAGACAATTTGGGCGCTGGAATTCTCACATTGACAAATAAGAGATTAGCATTTGACAAAACTAGTGCAAGAATCATGGATTTTTCAAAAAATTTTGGAGAGACGATAATAGAGTTTTCACTAGATAAAGTGATAAAAACATGGAAAGAAGGATTATTCATAAAAAAAGTTTGTTTTACTGTAAAAACAGATGAAGGTGAAAAAACTTTCAAGTTTGGAGTCTTTAATACAAAAGATTGGCTAAAAAATATAGATAAGGCAATTTCTGAATTCAATAATCAATTTTAACTGAATCTAATCTCCATGATTGTGTAACAAAAGTATCTTTTAGTAAAGTGCCTTCTTTAACCTGAGATTCCAAAAGTCCAGTCCAACATATTTGGCTGCCGCAATCACCAGCATAACGTAATGGAACCACAAAAAACTTACACCCATGTCTTTTGCATACATCTTTAAGCATTTCAGATAACCTTTTGTTAGCTGCAACACCTCCAACTATCATCAATTCTTTTTTACGTGTAAAAGATAATGCTCGCTCTACTGTTTCACTGATCATTGCAAAAGCAGTTTCTTGAAGTGAGTAGCATGCATCAACTTTACTTTTTTTTGCTACAGTCTTTGTTGCGGACAATAAACCTGAAAAAGAAACATCATTTCCCTTTACAGAATATGGTAATTCAACATAATTTGGAGAAGTAGAGGCCAGTTCCTCGATATTTTTTCCACATGGAGAAGCAAATCCAATTGATCTGCCAAACTGATCAAGAAGCTGACCCAATGTGATGTCTAGGGTTTCACCAAAAACTCTCCATTGCTTGTTAAGAAATGCTAAGAGCATAGTATGTCCTCCAGATACTAAAAGTACCAAAGGATTAGTTGCACCAGTCAGTAATTTTCCTAATTCAATGTGACCAATTGCGTGATTTACAGGATATATAGGAATTTTATAAAATGATGACAGAGATCGTGCAACAACTGCACCAACACGTAAACATGGACCTAATCCAGGACCAGCTGCATATGAAACAATATCTATATCATTGATTTTTGCATTTGCCTCTTGTAGACACTCAGATAATACCAAAGAGCTATTTTCAATATGATGACGTGAAGCTTCTCGTGGATGAATTCCTTCCCCATCTGCGGGACGATAAATTTTTCTAATATCTGAGAGAATTTTTCCTTTTTTTCCCTTTTTTTCAATTATGGCACATGAAAATGTATGAGCTGTACTTTCAATACCCAATCCTAACATGTTATCCCCTACTTAGCGTAGAGATTATTTTAATCACATCCCCGTTCTTTAGTTTTTGATCTCCACTAATCCTTTGTTTGGTTTTACAATCAATTGCATGTAAAAATCCCTTTGCAATATCTGCATGAATTAAGCCTGCCAAATCTTTTGCAGTAGAATCTTGAGGTAGTAATTTTGTATCAGGTAAAACAATGCCATCTTTGTTGGTTAGTTTTGTTTCATCCTCTACAGGATAAACTACAATAAACTTTAGAGAATCAAATACAGCAGTGTTGAGGATTTTTTGAATTCCAGTTGATTGAATTTTAGATAACACTGACTTTACTAAATCAAGTGCTTTTTGTTGTGCTGGTGCAATTTCTTTGCCTTCAACAATTGTAAAGTTTTCATCACCAGGAGAATAGTTAATGATTCCAGCTTTTGTTGCTTTACGTAATAATAATTCAGTTTCAGCACTACAAGGAACAACAGTTTCTGGGATTTTTTTTAGAATTTCAAGATCTTTGCAGAGATCTGCTTTATTTGCTGCGATGATCATAGGTTTTGTATCTTTTCTTAATTCTTTAACAAAAGTTTGAATATCAGATTCTTGCCAGTCTTTAGGATTTTTAGCAACTAGTCCTAATTTTTGCAATATTTCATGTACTTGGTAATCCTTAATTCCCAATCCAGTAAATCGTTTTGCTATACCATCAGTTAGTTTTGCTCTTTTTTGATCTATCTCACGGGTTATCTTATCCCATTCTCTTTTTAGAATATCTGCAAACCATTGATCAAATTCATCTTGAACAAATATAATATCTTCTAAAGGATCATGAGTTCCAACTGGAATTGGTTGTCCTTGAATATCAGTAGCTCCTGCAATGTCAACTACATGAATCAAAACTTCAGCTTGTCTTGCATCATCAAGGAATTGATTACCTAATCCTTTTCCTTCATGAGCACCTGGAACTAATCCTGCAACATCAATGAGTTTTACAGGAATCAAACGTGTACCGTTAACACATAATTCATTTTCATGTTTAATCTTAAAATGCTTACAGGCACAGTCAGCTTTAACAAATGCAACACCCACATTTGGTTCAATTGTTGTAAAAGGAAAGTTACCAGATGCCACTTGTGTTTCAGTGGCTGCAGAGAAAAATGTCGATTTTCCAACATTTGCTTTACCTAGTAAACCAATTTGCAATATTGTAAAAAATCTAATTCTACTTATTAGTATTGAGAAATCATTTAATTCAATTGATAATGATTTGATATGATGTCAATAGTGATTTCTGGAAATCCAGGTACGGGCAAACATACCATTGCACAACAAATTGCTCAAAAGTTGAATTTATCAATTATCGATATTAATCAAGTTGCAAAGAGTGGGGAGTTATTTGAAAAAAATGATGATACTAATGATGTGGATCCTGAAAAACTGAAAAAAATTCTTCAGAATAAAATTTCTGAAAAAAATCTGATTGTTGGTCATTTGGCACCATATGTTTTAGATAAAAGTCAAGTGAAAATAATGATTATTTTAAGAAGAGATCCCTATGAATTGGTCTCAGTCTACAAGAAAAGAAAGTACACGGATAAGAAGATCAAGGAGAATGTCGGAAGTGAAGTATTAGGCATAATTGCACATGATGCGAGAAGTAAATTCCATGAGAAAATGTTTCAAATTAACAACAGCGGGAAAAGCATTGAAGATGAAGTTGAGAAAGTTATGAGTTTAATTTCAGGTGATAAAGCAAGTGAAGAAGTAGATTGGCTTGATTTGGTAACAAAAAATAATGATTTGGAAAAATTTTTTGGTGATTGATTAAATAACGCCTTTTAGTTTGTCTAGTTACTTGTTTGAAATTTCTAAAACGGATCTTGCTGGAAGAATCGGCACATTATACACAAATCATGGAAAAATTGAGACGCCTGCATATGTTCCTGTTATTCATCCTGTTAAACAAACAATCCCATCCAAAAAAATTCAAGAGATAGGATTTGATTTAGTTATTACAAATGCATACATTACAAAAAACAACTATGGTGATGAAGCAATAAAAAAAGGAATTCATCAGATCATAGATTTTGATCGTGGAATCATGACAGATTCTGGAGGATATCAAGTACTAGAATATGGAGATGTCAAAGTACTGCCACCAGAAATGGCAAATTTTGAAAAAGGAATTATGACAGATTTTGCAATTCCACTTGACAAGCCAACAGGATTTGGAATGCCCATTAAAAAAGCAGAAGAGTATGTCAAGCATACTCTCAAAGTTTCTAAACAAACTCTTGAAGAAAGTGAAGATAATGGTCAAATTTGGATTGGTCCAATTCAGGGAGGAGAGCATTTTGATCTAGTTGCAAAATCTACGAAAGGTTTAGTCGAAATGGGTTTTCAAATGCTGGCATTGGGAAGCCCAGTTGAATTTATGGAATCATATGAGTATAGACTATTGGCACAGATGATAGTTGCAGCAAAAAAACAAATGCCACATTCAATTCCTTTACATCTTTTTGGAGCAGGTCACCCACTAACAATACCATTTGCAATAGCTTTGGGATGCGATACATTTGATTCAGCATCATACATGCTTTATGCTAAGCAATTAAGATACATCACAGATGACGGAACACGTTATTTGAAAGATATTTCGGTATTTCCATGCAATTGTGAAATATGTACAAAATACACCCCTGATGAATTTAGACAATTAGAGGAAACTGAAAAGATCAATGAGCTAGCAATTCATAATTTGTATTCAATAAAACTTGAGGTAGATAAGGTAAAACAAGCAATCCATGAAGGGAGATTATGGGAATATGTAATTAAAAAGGCCAGAGCCCATCCAAAATTATTTGAAATGATTGAAGTTATGACTGAAAATTCGGAATTTCTAGGTTTGAGTACACCAAAATTCAAGGAAAAGGCCATCTTCTTATTTAGTAAAGAAGATCAATTTAGACCAGAAGTTCAATCATACCATAACATGGTTAGAAAATTCAAAACAAAGAAGAAGAAACTTGTAATCACAAAAGAATCCAATACAAAACCAGGGTATTTATCTCATCAATATGTCGGATTAAAAAAGAAGTTCAAAGATTTTGACACCATTCAAGTATGCCAATACAATCCACAGTTAGGATTAATGCCGATTGAAATTTCAGACATATTTCCAGCCGCACATCATGAAACGTCTAGAGTTAATTTTGATCCAAAAGAATTTCCAACTTTTGAAAAGACATGGAATGTTTTCTTTAGCAATAATACATTTTCAGAAATACATTATGACAAAAATGATGAATTCCTAAAACACTTTGTAAAAACATTGCCAAAAGAAATCAAGAAAAAATCATTGGTTTAATTAAAAATAAGAAAAAAGAATGTGCTAAAAGATTCAGCTTATAGTGCTGCGTCTTCTGCCCAACCTTTGATGAAGATACCGTTTTTGTGAAGAGGTACTGGTTGTCCAGCTGTGTAATTCATTGGTCTCATCCAAAAGATTGATTTTGTTGGGCATACACCGATGCATGCACCATCAGAAATACATCTTTCTGGGTAGAAAACAAATGCTTTACCTCTCTTCCAGCCTTCAACTGGTTTTACTCTAAGGACATCAGGACCAAGAGTTGTACAGATTTCTACACATAGTGCACATCCGATACATCTTTGTTCATCAATGTCTGGAAGTATTGCTATTGGCATTACAATGATAACTTTGCTTGGTGACTATTTAAACCATGATTGAAATTCATAACTCTGTTATGAAACTGATCTTTGAAAAATTCATGCGCAGAATCCATATTAGAAATTTAAAAAACAAAAAGATAACGTGATTAACACGTTTATTTTCTCATTGCGTCGATTTGACCAGAGGTTACCCAGTCAAGTAGTTCTGCAGATGATGGATTTAGGTCTGCTCTCTGTTTCATCAGATTGTTAACCCAGATCCAGTTTAATTGGTTTAGGAGTGGTTTGTTTGCTTCGTCACCAGCACGTGTTTTAGCGACGACGGCTTGATCTTGTTGTCCTAACCATTCTTGGAAGCTTCTTCCCATGAGGATCGAATCTTAGCTTACACTAATTAAAGCTTTTGTAGATTCCATAATAGGCATAATGATCGGGTAAACTCTAAGAAGGTATTAAGGGAGTTGAAAATTTATTTTAATTCTTGGATGTTAAAGTTTTAGGAGCTGCAAATGAAGTTGGCAGATCTGGTTTTTTAGTTAATTGTAATGGGACAAAACTACTACTTGATTATGGAGTTTTATTTGGAAGAAGGGGCTCACCACCTCAATACCCCCTTCATGTAAAACCAAAAGATTTGGATGCAATCATCATTACTCATGCTCATTTAGATCATTCAGGAAATGTCCCATCGCTTTTTGTCAGTGGCAATACAGATGTTTATGCTACACCCCCAACATTTGATTTATCAAAATTATTGATTGAAGATATGTTAAAAATTGAAAAAAATTCCCATCCATTTGATCTGCCTGAGGTAAACAATATGATGAAAAATGCAAAGGAGATAGGATATAAACAAAAAGTCACCAAAGGTAATGCAACTTTTGAATTAAGAGAGTCAGGACATGTGATAGGAGGAAGTACAGTCTTGGTAGAATCAGAGAAAAAACGACTTTTCTATACTGGCGATATTAAAACACACGGCTCCAGAATGCTACGAGAGATGGATTTGGACGTGGGAGAAATTGATTTACTAATCACTGAGAGTACATATGCCAAAACTGAACAAAAGCCAAGAAAGGAATCTGAAGCTGAATTAATAGAATTTGCAAATGAAGTAATGGATAGAAAAGGGATATTATTTATCCCATCATTTTCAGTTGAACGCTCTCAAGAGATTGCATGTATTTTAAGAAGTTCAAATTTCAAACATAAGATCATCATGGATGGAATGGCATTAAAAGTAAATGAGATTATGTTTAGACATCCGGATTACCTAAGAGATCCGGAAGTGTTTTCAGATGCCATAAAGCATGCAACCTCAATTAGAGAACATTCAGAAAGAAAACGCGCAATGGAAGAGCCTTGTGTTGTAATTTCACCAGCTGGAATGTTGGTTGGGGGGAACGCAGTTTATTATTTACAACAATTATCATTTGACAGTAAAAATGGAATAGCGCTAGTTTCATATCAAGGAGAAGGTACACCAGGCAGAAAATTGCTTGATACAGGCACAGTTTCAACTAGAGGTAAAGATCTCAACGTTACTGCAGAGGTAAAGCAATTTGAATTCTCAGGGCATGCAGATAGGAAGGAATTATTTGATATGATTAAAAATATCAAGGGAAATCCAAAAGTTTGGGCGGTACATGGAGACACTGAATCATGTGAGATGTTTGCACAAGAAATTCACGAGAAATTTGGTTTAGAAACATATGCACCTAAAGTTAATGATGAAATAACCATCTAAGATGCAAAAAAGTTTTACAATAAATGTTGAAAATTCAATAAATAGTGGCCAAGTGTTTCTTTGGAAAGAAAATGATCAGTATTGGTATGGTGTAAACGGTCAAGATATTCTTAGAGTGGATAAATTAGGAAAAATCAAATCCTATCAAAATTCCAAAACAGATTTTTTTAGAAAAAAAGATAACATGGAGAAAATAATAAGTTCAATTTCAAGAGACAGCACAACTAAAGAAGCAGTAAAAAAGTATATAGGACTTCGATTACTTGATCAAGATCCTTTTCAATGCTTGATTTCATTTATTGTATCATCAAACTCTAACATTCAAAAAATAAAAACAAGTTTAGAAAAAATATCAAAAAAATTTGGAACTAAAGTGCAGTTTGAAAATCAAGAATTCTTTTTGTTTCCAAAACCAGAAAAGTTAGCCAAAGCATCAATAAATGAAATTACAGATTGTGGTGTTGGGTATCGTGCAAAATTTATCAAAGAAGCAGCAAACATGAGTTTTTTGAAAGAAATTGATTTTGAATACCTAAAAAAATCTAATTATCATGACGCTAAAGAAAATATTTGTCTAGTACCAGGAGTGGGAAACAAGGTAGCTGATTGCATATTGTTGTTTTCTTTGAACAAGTTAGAGGCATTCCCATTAGATAGATGGATGATAAGAATTTTAGAAAAATATTATTCAGTTCAATTTCAAATTACAACTAAAACAATTACAGATAAGCAATATGATCTTCTTCATGAAAAAATTGTAAAACACTATGGACAGTATGCCGGGTATGCACAACAATTTCTCTTCAAAATGGAAAGAGAGAATTACAAAAAGAAGTGGCTGTAAACCCTTAAAATGGTAATTAATTGCTAGGTTTTTGGGCCTATAGCTCAGCATGGATAGAGTGTTGGACTTCTAATCCAATGGCCAAGGGATCGAAGCCCTTTGGGCCCATTTAACAAAATTATTTATTTCAAGTTACATGTGATTTTTTGTGAAAGACATAGAATTCAAACTAAATTCAACTGACATTCATCCAAATTCCGAAATCAAGGGATTAATTTCTGTATCATATCCAGGAAGATATGACGGAGTAGTAATTAACACTCAAATTTTAGATTCAAATGAGCATATAGTCTACAAAGGATATAATGGAAAGAAAATATCACAGAATGTTTCAAGACTATTTATCAATAAAGATGCAATGCCTGAAAATAAAGCAGAGTTTACTGCATTAATAAAATTTGAACCAAAGCAAGAACACGAAATTAAATTCAGAGCATCAATTATCGAACAGCATAAAGAAATTGAAAGTCAGATAATTTTTGCAAAGTATTCAGTCTAGAACTTGTTTAGCTCAATAGTGATTTTTCCTGTCATCCATGGATGTGGTTGACAATGATATGGAATCTCTTGAGTCTGAGTAAATAGGAATTCATATGTCTCACCAGGCTTTATAACGCCTGGAGAACCAAACTCTCCACTATATGCATCAGAATATGGCACATCGGGAGTTACTGTATGTGCAGTATCATCGTTATTTTGCCAAATTACTTTGTTATCAATCTCTAATTGTACAGATGCCTTATTTGGAACATAGTTTTGATTTCCTTCAATAACTGCACCGGGAGCAATTTCAATAACAAAGTCTTTTTCAGGATGTAAGATGTGCTCAGATACAGATGGTTTTGCCAGAGATTCTGGAAGATAAAATGAAGTGTAAAAAACTACAGATGCAGACATGCCAATTATTAGTGCAATCATTCCAATTCCATACGCGTGGCTTGATGTAGGGGCACTCATAATTTTTTTGCCTCGCTCAAGTTATTATAAAGTTTGTTAAGGAATTGTGAGATCATGGTTTGTTAAGATCTCCAGAACCAATATTTGGATTAACATTTGCATCAACTCCCAAATCAGCTTGAGTTTTTGGGACAGAAACTTCTGGAGCTAATTCTTTTGGTGTTGATTTTTCTTCTGAAGTTGCATCTCCTTCGGGGGTTTTGCCTTGTTGAGTAGAAACTTCAGGTTCCATTAGTTTTGGCTTTTCATCCGAAACAGGAACTGGTACGGGTGGAGGGGCATTCTTTTGCTGACTCATGGCATATCTGTACACATGGAAGAATGCTGCAAATACAAGTAGAATTATTCCAACAAAGAATAATGACACGTTCTTCATTCCAGTAAGAGCTGCGTTATATGCTGCAATATTTAGGAATACTTGGAATGCAAGTAATGCAACAAGTAACCAATTAATCCATTTTTCAGTAAGATTGATACTAGCTACCTTCTTTGGACCAGTGCTTTTGGCAAGCTTGGCTTTTCTTTCTGCCTCATTTGCAAGTTTGATCATCATGTAACTAAATCCAAATCCTAATGGTACCATTAAGATCATTGTAGAGTAGAAGAATATTGGATCAATTACCAAACGTTCTACTAATGGCTTTGCAATGTCAGGTGAAATATAGAATCCCCAGTAAGTTGTAACCATAATTTGAGCAAGACTAGTAATTCCAAATGCAGTCATAAATGGTCTGTCTCTCCATGAGAATTTCTTGTATCTGTCAATAAACGGAACCAGTACAAACGATATGAGGAAAATCAACGGCCACAGTAATCCTGTAACAAATTTGTCATACTGTGTCCTCATGAATGCGTAGATTCCTGTAAGATACCATTCAGGAACAGTCACACCAGGCGGAACCGTGGGTTCAAACTTGAATCCCAGATCAATTGGAAACACACCACCGGTAATCAGAATTGCACCACCAATTGCCATTACCATTGGTACATCAAATACTAAAAATCTTGGGAAGTGCACTGCCATCAACCCAAGCATTACAATTGGCAAGAGGAATACATGTTGTGCGTAGAATCTTAATACAAAGTCCGAAAATCCACTACCTAATGCAGCATCACGAATTGTTGGCCCAGCTACCGGGATGGACGTAGTTAATGATGCCGCAATACTAATTGCAAGTTCTGCTCTTTCACTAAAAATCACATCGTATCCAGTAAACGCTTCAAGAATAGTAACTACACCAAGAATGACACCAGTCATCCACAAAACTTCATTTCTAATTTTGTATCTTCCACTAAAGTATTGATAATACATGTGAAGAACTGCTAATAGCACCATTGCATTTGATCCATGATAGTGAATATTTCTAATGTGGAAACCAAATGGTACTTCATCGTTAATGAATTGAACACTATCCCAGGCTCTATCCAAAATCGGTTGATAGTAAAACATGAGTAATGCCCCTGAAACTCCAAGAATGATAAAGACAATGAAGGTAAGCATTCCTAAGAATCCAAATGGACTTACAAATCTTGCAGGAAATGAAAACTTGATTGCAGTAAAGATTGTTCTGTCTATGCCATCCCAAAGCCAGTAAAGAAACGCAACTGCGCCAGTTCTTCTTTTAAGCGAAACGGCCATATCCAATTACTCCATTTTCATTTGCGGTAAACTTTGGTGGTAAAATAAATACAAATCCATCAGAATCAATTTCAAAAGTTAATTGTGCTAAAGTGTTTGAAGGTGCAGCTTGCACTGATGCAGGGCCTACAAAAGCTGTTCCAGTAACTGGATCATACATACTACCATGACAAGGACATTCACCTCTTTTTCTTCCTTCATCTGGCCAATACTTCCACAGACACCAAAGATGAAGACACACCATACTATATGCTCGAATAGCAGATGCATCATTTTTTCCACCTCCTAACTCTTCAGGAAGTCTGATGAACTGCCATTTACGAAATGCTTCTGCATCAAGTGCCGCATCACCAGTTGAAGGATATGTGATAACTTCAGCATGATTAGCTGGAAAAGTATTGATATTGGCCTGAGTGCCATCAGGTAAAATTACTGGAACTTTTTCAAGAGATGCAGAGTTTGGGTTTGGCATATAATTTCCAAATGGGACAAATGGTGCAAAAGCCAGTCCAGTACCAGCAGCACCCATCAATTTCAGAAAGTCTCTTCGGGATAATCCACTAGACTTTTTTGTCCCTAGTTCTGACATTCAAGCTGTCGTACTCGCCAAATTGCTTATAAACCTTGTTTAGTTATTTAGGTGGTTTTTGTCTAATGATAAAAATGAAAGCAATTCCGATCGCAATTCCTATGACCACACCAATTGCAATACCGTTACCAAATGATGAATCAGGATATGTAATGACTTCATCAACTTTGGGCGGGGTTTTTGTTTCATTGATAATTGTGATATCTTCTTCAGTATTTGTGACAGTATTAGATGGAGTGATTTTAGTCTCCTCATCTATATGAATATCTGAAATCATTTCTGGTGAGATGTTTGTGAATTTAGCAGCTAGTGTAATTGGTTCAGTTATTGAATCACCTCCAAACAAAGTTGAATGTGTTAATAGTGTGTATGTCCCTGTTTGATTAATTGGAATGTAAAGTACTGTTGATGTGTCATCTTTATTTTTAACTGGATAGAATCCTCCACCCTGACTAAAAATTGAATTGCCTAACCAATCAAGTGAAGCCCAATCAAGAAAATGACCAAACACTCCAGATGGAACATTAGTTTGTATTATTTTTCCTGTAGGATCCATTACAAAGACAGATAAGTTTGTGTCATCACTAGTCCATGAAATTTCAATTGCAGCAGAGTTAATAGATTCATTTTGAATATCAAAATAATATTGTCTCCAGTCTCCTGCCATGTATCTATTAGCCATGTCAAAGGCACCTTTAGTGTATCCATTTCCATAAATAACATCACTACCTTGTACACCTTTAATTAAAATTGTAGAATCGTTTTCAATTACTGGTTGTTTGACTGCAAAAGATATCGGAGCATTAACAGTGTGCCTATCACTTTTAAAATTCAAGAATCCTTGATAAACTCCAGTTTGATAATCATCAGGTACAATTAATGTTACATCAACTGTAGCAATTTCTTTTGGAGGAACAGAAATAATTTCTGATTCTGACCATACTATAGGCCATTTTTCTTTTTCATAATAGCTTGAAGAGATTGTATAATCCATCGAAGTTGAATTTTGTTTTGTGTCACCTAACCAGTAAGAATATCTAGTTGGAACTGGATAAACTCCTACAAGTGGAATGCCTTTAAATTGTTCAGCAGGTTCTGAAACTCTTAATTCTTGAACAGTTCCCCATGAACCAGCTCTATTTACCAGAGATAATTCATCACTGGTAATTTTTGTATCGTTGTTGTTGTCAATCCAATCATACAGATACAATGAAGCAATTTTGATGTCATCTGCATATACATCAGATGTATTATTCATAAAATCACTAAATTGAAAATTTAGATTTAGAATCATTAATGAAGATTCATCAGGTATTGGTTTGTCTTTATTAAAAAAATCACCAAGTTTGGAACTTGAATTAACGTCAGATAAGTTTACATAATTTGGAATGAATTTATCAGTTTCATTCAATATAGAATCATGTTGGCGTAGAATCGTCGTTCCATTGAATTGTGTATTAGATATCAGAGACAAAGTTTGAGGCATCACACTAATTGATAAAGTATCATTAGTAGGATTTTTAATTGTAAATACGGTAGTAGTTCTTTCACCGGGTAGTAATTGTCCAGCAAACCAACTAGTCATAGGAAATGAATGTGTTGGTAGTTGAAATTTTTCAAATCCTATTGCCGTTGAATTTATCTGTTCAATAGACGGGTTGAGAATTTTTTTGATATTATTATAGGAATCGTCATTATACACAATGAAAACACCATCTTCACCATGAACGAAATTTAATGCAGATTCAATATTTGTCAAACCAGAGCCTTGAGTAAATGGATCACTGTTTAGATCTGTGGCAGTAGACATTAGAATATTTTTGATCAAAAAAGGATCATAGTCTTGTGATTGTTTTTTCATTTCTTCAATCAATATTGCAGCACTTCCAGAAACTAGTGGTGCTGCCATACTAGTTCCACCAAATAATGAAAACGATTCGTCTTTGGAATCCTTTTTAGTTTTCAATACACTTGAAGGCGTAAAACCGTGAGCACCAATACTCATTACATCAGGTTTTGGATCTCCAATTGAACTTGGACCCCTACTGGAAAAATCAACTACATCATTTGAGTGATTGGTTGTATTTCCAAATCTTGGCTGGTCTTTGAATGGACCATATCCAACAAATACATTGTTAGTAGTAGCCCCAACAGAAATTCCAAATGGTGATGCATTTGGCAATCCAATTGTTCCATATCCATGTCCAGAATTTCCAGCACTTGAAACAATTGTCACGCCAGGATAAGCATCATCCAAAGAATTTGGAGTTGTCAGTACACTAAGAACCATAGACAGTATATCCATTCCAGGAGATGTCTTAAAAGAAGGAAAATTTGATACGCCCCAGCTATTAGAAATGATATCAACACGCGGTTTGCCAGAAAACTTCCAAGTATGATCTTTGTTTTCAAATCCTGCAGACCATAACCATCCATATACAGTATCACCTAACCATAATGCTTTTACAGGTACAATTTTTGCATCAGGAGCTACACCAGTAATTGTATATCTTTTTGAATTATTGTAAATGTCATATGTCTCTTGACCACGTGAAGTAATTGATGCAGTACTTGACGTGCCATGTCCCATAAAATCAGTCATCAACCCAAAGAATTCACCATCTGAATCAAATGCTGGCAATAGTGTTCCATTTATTGCATTTAATGTATCATCGATGTCAGTAGAATTATTTCTAATTACTCCATATACATCAAGAACTTGTGCTCCAAATGTTCCTGCACTGTAATCATTTTTTCCATCATTATTGGAATCATAAACAAGAAATTCTTTTCCGCTGCCTAACACAATTGGTTTTTCATCAGTAAAATCAAAATCATAGTTTGGTTTTTGCCCTGACTTTAAATCAAATCTTGTATAATCTTCCCAAGATGTACTCATATCAGGAATCATAGTATCATATACTCCAGGTGTAAATGAATCAACAACTAAAACAGGAACTACTTGTATTCTAGCCATTGGTCCTTCTAATCCTCCTTGATAGATTACCCCAAGATGGTATATTCCACTTTTTGATTTTATGTAATCTTTATTGCTATTTCCAATTTTCATATCATGATCTAGTGTACCATTAAAAATTACAGAGTTTCCAAGTTGAGGGAAAAATGAATTATAGATGGGAATTTTACTGCCTTTACCACCTTGAGATACATCTAGGAATACGCCATCTCTTGTAACATATGCAGATGATGTCATGTGAGAGGGTATTGGTTTGCTATAATTTCTAATAATTTCGTTATCATCAATATATGCAAAGAAGGTTGCATTAGTTAGAACAATTCCTTGCCCATCAGGGTCAAGCATGATAGGATGATTGGCTTTATCTCTTGCAACTGAATGCTGAATATCTGGATTTGAGAAATCAACACCAGTATCGACGATTGCAATTACGGTGCCATTTCCTGTTGCGTTAAATTTTTTCTTAGCCATATTTGATCCAGTAATATCACCAATTCGCGAAACATCTGAAATCTCATTATCGGATAAATGAAAATCTAATTTAGAATCTTCAATGATGTAATAACCCTGTGAAGCCAAATTTGATGCAGAGTTTTCAGAAAGAACAGATACATAAAAAAATCCATTATCAGATTTAATCCCATATATTGAACTAGTTTTTAAAAAATCATTATTCTGTAAATCATTTCCAAAAATTAGATATCTTTTAAAATCATTTTCAGTAAAAAAGTTTGAATCAATTTCTACAATACCAGAATCAAAAATTAATGGATTTTGAACTTCATTTGTAGTCAAATCACCAGAAATAAATCCATATGAATTAGTAACGGTTGATGAAAGAAGAATTACAAAAAAGAAGATAGCCGCTTTGGGCATTAGTTAGTTTTCTTTTCTAGTGTTATTATAACTATCTTCTTCGTGCAAGAATTGCAATCTGGAGTGCAACAATAATTCCTATTGAAGCTATAATTGGAAATAATAAAGAATTGAGTTGATTCGAAGCTTCACTGATAAATTCTACAGATGTTGAAATTGTGTCAGTGCTTTGATCAATATTAGAACTTGCCTGTTCCAAAGTAGTTCCAAATCCTTCAATTTCTAATTTCAGAGTATCAAGCTCACTTGATGTTTCATCTAAGATAGAATTTAATTTAATTATTTGCTGAGAGATTCCACCAAGATCTTGACTTAGAACGTTAGTTGCAGCTGAACCGTGAGATGTAGTTCCTTGACTAAATGCAACTACATGAAATACATGAGTCCCTTCTTCTCGCGGAGTATAATCAACATAATACAGTCCTTGATGAAGAGTCTTAAAAGAACTAGATAATGGAACAGAAATACCGGATGGTAAATGAACATGTGTTGTACCTAATAATTTAGAAGGATCGTCTCCAACCAATAATCCATCACTAGTTATTTGTACAAATACTCTAATTGGCTGATTAATTGCTGCAGTTTCAGGTGCAAACACCAATGTATTTACAGTTCTTTCTATGGGTACGTCTACTAGATCAGTTGTAGCAGAGAACTTTACATCAATTTTTTTAGATATGCCATTTTGCTCAGTGCTAATTACTTCAACAGTATATGTTCCATATGGGAAATTTGTTGAGGGGTTTGGCCATTTTAATAAATCATAATCAAACGAACCATCAGAATCAGTAGTTATCTGATCAAATTTTGAAATTGTTTCATCTGGAGCAAAAAGTCGGATGATCAAATTTTCATTTGGTAATCCTTTGCCATAAACTTGCAAGTTATGTTCAGGAGAATACACTTTGCTGTTTGTAAACAAATCTAATTCTGAAAATGAATCAGAGACATTTACAATTAAAAAAACAATCAAAAAAGAAAATAGTATTTGAAATTTCATTTTAACTTATTGTTAATGTTCTCCTAGATATTGCTTCTGGAAATTTATCTATAACTTACGTTAAGTGTGATTCAAAAAAAAGAAAAAAAGGGTAATGTGAACTAGTTTTATCTTACAGTTATCGTTGTGGATACTGGTGGTGATAATGCCGTAGGATTATCAACAGACTCCCAAACAAATGCAGTTGCACTATAAGTGCCTGCTTCAGTTGGAATCCATGATAATGCTGGGCTGAATGATTGACCAGCAGATAGTGAACCTGTAATCCATGCTAGTGAGACTGTAACACCGTTACCATCCTGAATCTGTACCAAGTATGCAAATTGTTGCTCTCTATCCTGACCATTTGCTAAGTCAGCACTGATTTGCACCTGTTGGTCAACGGAAACAGTATCTAAACTGTTACCGAATGCATCAACTGTTCTCAAGTTAGCAGCTGGTGCTCTCTCGAGTGGTGGTACAACAGTACCGATTAGGGAAGTGGCAGTGATATCAAGTTCATCTGCAGTTGTGTATGGATTAGGTAGTGTATTGTCTTCATATGATGCAGTGACAGTGTCACCTTCTGAAACTCTGAGTCTGTGACCAGAAGATTCATCGGTAGTTGTGAAGAACACAGTACCTTCGAATATTCCAGTTGCCTCATTAGTTTCAGTCACAGTAAGATCAATACCTCCGGCGTCGGAGTCAGACCAGGTGTCAACATCGAAGTTGTCAACTGATTCTGGATCTAAGTTCATGTCTGGGTCAATAACTCTTACAACACCTGTTCCGCTTGCTGGATAGCTTGCTTCAAGCCACTGAACTTCACCAATGTTCCATCTGATAAGTGCTGAACCGACTACAGTTTCATCCTCTGAGAATTCAAAGGAGACAGTAAGTCCGTCATCATCATCAGTTTCTAGGTATCCATCGGTTGGACCACCACCAGTTGCTGGTGTGGTTCTTGGATTAGTATCATCACCTGTTACGCCATCTGCATCGTGAGCAAATCCTGTTAGGATTACTTCACCAGTGAAGATGCCGGTGTCAGTACCAGTTTCGACGAGTTTGTAGTTCTTAAGATTGTGTCCTCTGGTTGAGACCTTTATTGGGTCTTTATCAGTATCTCCAATCTCATCAACTAAGTTACTGTCAAAGTTGTGATCTGGTGCGACAATGGTAATGTATACTTTATCAGTCCATGTGTAAACTTTTTGGTCAAGCTCTACAGTTGCTCCGAAGTTTGAAGTGAATATTGTCAAGTTGACATCTTCATCTTCATCTCCTACATAGTCAGATCCGGATGGACCCCAGTCCGTATACTCGAGGACAATTTCTTCTCCTCTTTCTAGGTTATCACCATCTAATACAGAAGGAATCTCGACGACTATCTGGAAGATACCAGTAGAGTCACCTGTTTCTCTAAAGTTAAGTGGTTCTGGGTCGAATGCTGCTCCTTGTCCGTCTGCGTCACCCATGGTGACGGTTGCGGCATCAGAGTCCCATTCAATCAAGTCCAAGTCATATGTCTCAGCCTGATCATTGTCCAAATCTAAGTCTGGTTCAATGAGGGTCAAGATCATGTCGGATCCAATAATATACACAGATTTGTCAGATTGTAATACACCGTTTCTTAGGTCAAAAGTAGCAGAGTCTGTTACAGTATTGACATCACCTGATGCATCAGCTGGGTCAGTGTATTCTACTTGGAGAATATCTCCTTGTAAGATACAATAATTGCCAGATGATGCGGCTACGTCAAATCTGTCTGTTACTGGGTTATTACCATTATCGGCAACGCCGTTAAGTGGAATAAAGTTATCAGTAACAGGACATGTGGTACTTTCTGGACCGTCGGTATATCTAATTAAGATGTCAGATTCAAATATTCCTGCATCTGGTGCGATTTCGTTCATTGGACCAAATTGTCTGGCTCCTTGTGGGTACTTTGTACCAGCATCAATTCTACCATTCAAAGCGGCATCACCACCTGCATAGCCTAGTACGACTGAGTTAGCACCTCTGATAACAGAGAGTTTCACTGGTCCTACTGGAGTTGTACCTGTAGTGTTTTGTGCAATGAGATCTTCACCACTTGCGGATGTATCAAAGTCTGGATCATTAACTCTAACGTGGACAGTTAAGCCTCCTTTTGCCAAGAACTCACCTGATTGCAATCCAGCAGTAGAACGGCTGGTACCTGCGGTATCCATACCGGTCTGGTGGATTGGGAAGAGAGATCTTCCAGATGGAGTGGTTGCTGTATTGGAGTCAAATCTAGCCGGAGTACCAAATGGTACTGGATAGACTGTTCTGTCTAGACTGACTGAACCAGTGTTAGCACGAACTCCTGCGCTATCACCGACTTCGATGACTTCACCAGATGCATCTCTAAAGTCAACATAGTTGACTTCAATGTCGAGACCGGTGACAGATTCAGAGCTTGTTGCTCCAGATCTACACCATGCAGTTGGGATTTGGAAGTCGCCAACAAAGATACCAGTTTCGGTTCCGGTTTCAATTAATGTGAAACCAGTTGCACCTAAACCGGCGTCAATTCCTGAGGCTAAGCCACAAGAGTTGGCTGCTGTCCAACGTTCGTCATCAAAGGTGACATCTAGTAATCTACCAAGTTGTTCACCGTTAGATAATGCAATAGAGGTACCGCCAGATGTGGAGTTTCCACTTCCTACAGCATCTCTATTTTCATCGTTTGCGGTTGTAACTACGGTATAGATATCAATAAGATCAGAGTCTACGTTAAGATCTAAGTCTTCTAGTGTGATTGTAACTGTGTCAGCATTCTTGTAAGAGCTTTGGTCAAATGAAACAACACCTGAATGTGATGGAGCTTCTGCTTGATCAGCAACTTGTGTAACAACACCATCGGCACCTAAGTCGTTATAGTTGACTCTTGGTGAATCCTCATCTGTCAAATCTTCAATTACAATGAAACTTGGGTCATTGGCAATTGGAGAGAGGCCTAGATAAGTATCTTCGTCGAGGATGTTTAGTTGGTTGATCATGATGTATTCCAAGCTACCTTCAAAGGTACTTGTATTATCACCTGTTTCTTCAGCTTCAATTCTGATTAATTGGTTAGCAATTCTTTCGCTTGCTTCCAAGCCATCATTTGTGAAACCAAATGAGAAAAAGTCAGCAACGATTGCTTCTTTAGCATCTGGAGTGAATCCAGATGATTGGGCAATCAATAAACCGACATTGTTATTCTCAATAGCAGAGCCCTGTACAAACAATTGATTGTTAATTGAAGATCTGACTGTAAGGTCTCCACCTAAGGAACTTAGGCTTTGAACATCTACATCATCAGCAATCAATATAGCACCAAGTCCAGTCTTTGTAACGTTACCTGCGCCAGAAGCTCCTGTATCAATAATGATTTCAGAAGTGCTGTTTAGTAACCATACATCAACGGTTCCAGTGGATGACAAACCTCTAACATCTAAGTTAAGGAAGTTAAATCCATGGAAGTCGCCTGTGGAATTGGCATTATTAATTGATTTTCTTAGTTCTCCAATTGTTGTTTCAAAGTCGATGACTGTAGCGTTAACATTAGATGATGTAGTTGCAGTGATGATTGCTCGTTCACTGAATTTTTCTACACTAACTGTTGATGTTACGTTATCAAATCTTGCTGAGGTTGATCCTTGTGTCCATACTTGGCCAGCGGATACACCTGTTGCAGTAAAGTTGGTATAAGCAACTTGTGCTGCAGTTGAAGAGCCTGTACCTGCTTCACCAATAGTAAATGGATCTCCAGTTGTTAAGGCTGGGATTAATTGTACATTGGTATCAAACAAGTCTAAGTCTTCATCAGCGCGACTGTTTTTGTTTGCATCACCATCTACAATGATTACTGGAATCTCTTCACCAGAGTTCCATTCATCATCTGTTGGTTGTATATCGACTGTTGCAAAGCTAAATCCTACAAGTACTGTTACTGGGCTTTCATTGTAATCAATAGATGCAGAGGTTCCCCTTGCTGCATTGCTAGTGATTTTAAGCACTGATGTATCTGATTCATCATATGTACCAAATACACCACTGTTTGGACCTTGTTCTGTGATTGTTACAGGAACTGAGCCAGTACCTAATTGTGCTGTTGCAGCTGTTACGCCAAATGCGGTTGCATTGTTGACAGAAGCAGTTGTGTTCAGTTGTGTTAGGATTGAATCATCGTTGTCCTGGATTGTAAGAACTGGGTTAGCTGCGTTTTGTACATTTGGATTAACCAATAATCTACAATTATCTTCACACATAAGTGATGATAATTTAGAGTTAATGTTAATTGCTGCACCGCCGCTGCCACCATTTTCATTGAACACTTGGTAGTGAGGACCAACACTTGTAGTGTTAGCTGCTCTAGTACCAAATGTCCAAGAGTCTTCATCAGTTGGGTCAATGTTTAGCCATAGATCAGTAATAGTTGCGTGAATTTGTGCATTCTGAGGATACTTGGCTCTATCTAAAGATACGCTGGCAAATTGATCAACAGTGTCAAAAGTAAGTGTTGTTGATTGAACACCACCACCTTTTGCATACTGTACGACAACGTTACCACCTGCACTTAGAGAATAGAGTTGAATGAAAGGCCATACTTCTTTGTCAATACCAATTTGTCCAACATAAGTTGCGTTAGGGAAAGACACTACGTCTTTCTGTTCACGGATGACATTTTGATTGTCACCTGCTGTAAAGTCAGCAGTACATGCTGCTGTAAGTGCACCACCTGTTGCTGAACCTGTAGCTGTACCACCTGTAACACCTGCGCCTACTGCGATACCAACGGAGTCGGTAACAGTAACTGCTGCTGATGCACCTGGTGGAGCTAGATCTGTAGTATTGTCACAGAATGTACCAAAGTCGAGACCTGCACCACTTGTTGTAGCGGTAGAGTCTGCGATTTGGGCTTGGTCTCTATCAGCAAAGTAACCATACCAGTTACCATCAACGGCTTGAACCATTCTCAGGGTCTTGCCGTTTACTGTAACGTCTGGTTCACCTTTTGCTTGATCAGTATCATTAATATCAGAATCAATCACGACGACCTCAATTACTTGAGGTCCTGACATGTAGTTATCAAACTGTGAGTTTTCTGCGGAAACAAATAGGTTAGCGTTGGCTGCAAATGCTGCTGGCATCATAGATGGAGCAACAATTGTCATACCACCGGCTAACATAATTGTCATTAATGTAAGACTAGTTATTTTACGTCCTATTTCGTTATTCATGTTATTGGTTTTTTTCACTAAAATTTGTATTTAAGGCTAATGGACAATTTGTCCACAATTATGACATTTTTTGTGATTATTTCATTATTTTTTAATAAATTATCTATATTCTATATTTTCATTGATAAAAATTATAAATATCATTATGATTATTAAATTGATCCAAATATTTTACATTATTTTTATAGATTTATGTAATTTTTACAGACTAGATTAAGCCTTGATTTCCTTTCCCAAGAGACTTTTGTATAATTCAATGGCCTCAGGTTCATCCTTTGGTCCAACTATTACGGCAGAACCCTTCTTCATAAAGCTTACAGATAATTCATTAGTTCTCATGGATAATCCCAAGTCCCCCTGATTTTCAATAATGAATCCTTTTTGCTTTGCTATACTAGTTACAGCATTTACATCAACATCAAATGTTTCAGTGGGTGTAATGGAATAAGTTCTCTTTCCTCTGTTTCTACCACATAGTTCTTCTAAAATTAGTTCTTTTCTTGGAATAACATCAAGTTTTCCTGTTCCACAAATCGGACACTCTTCAGCTCTGAATGTTCTAGTGCTGTTAAAATCAAGATTTTCCAAATCAATATGTAAGATTCTCTCAGACAGACTTGGTTTTTTTCCAATTATTATTTTTACAGCTTCTGCAACTTCTATTCCACCAACAATTGAAAGTATTGATGGGTGCACTCCTTCAATACTACATGTTGGCATTGTATCTTCATCCAATTCAGGAAACATACAATAGTAACATGCAGATTCTTTGGGCAATATAGTGAACGCTTGTCCTGAAACTCCAACTGCAGCTCCTGTAACAAATGGAATTCCAAACTTCACACATGCTTTGTTTAATGCATATCTAGCATTAACGCTATCAAGTGCATCAATCACAACGTCACATCCTTCAACTACTTCGAGTGCAGTATAATCATTAACGGATATTGCTAGAGATTCTATTTTACAGTCAGGGTTTAGTTTTTGTAATTTTTTTGCAGCTACTTCAACTTTAACTTGACCAACATCATCTTCATCAAACATTGTCTGTCTATGTAAATTTGATAGTTCAATTACATCTCTATCAACAATACGCAAAGTTCCAACACCCATTGCAGCCAGTCTTGATGTTATGGGATTGCCCAAACCACCAGTTCCAACAACACATACTTTGGAATTTTTTAGTTTTAATTGTCCTTGATAACCAATCTCTTCAAGCATAACTTGTCGTGAAAATCTATCAAGTTCTTTTGTAGATAATTCTTCTGAACCACCAGCTACTGCAGGTAAGATATACACTTCATCTCCATCTTTAAGAATAGTGTCCATACCACTAGAAAATTTTGCATTCTTTCCGTTAATGTAGATATTTATCAATGAACGTGGGGTTCCATCACCTTCCAAAACTCGCCTCTTAAAATCATCACCCATCATATTAGAGATTTTTACAAATGCATCTTGTAGCGAGTCCGCAGAAATTTCTGTTTTTTTCTCACCGCCACTTTGATTGAGTACAGATGGAATAGTAAATACGATGTTTGCCATTAGTTTACTACCGCCGAGATTTCAGATATGTCTGCTTTCATTACTGTGGGTTTTTTCAAAACTTCCATTATAGCCTCTGTTGCTTTCAAACCATTACCAGTTACATAACACACTACTTTGTCATTTGCATCAATCTTCCCTTGTTCCACCATTTTCTGAAGCACAGACACTGATACCCCACCAGCTGGTTCTGTGAATATTCCTTCAGTTTGTGCAAGGAGTAAAATTGCATCAAGAATTTCTTTGTTATTACATTCTTCTGCAAATCCATTGTATTGAGCTAAACGTTTCAAAACATATCTGCCATCACCAGGATCACCTATAGCTAAACTTTTTGCTATAGTATCAGGATTCTCAACTGGAATTACTTCTTTAGAATTTTTCTTGAACGCATCAACAATAGGAGCACATCCATGTGGTTGTGCTGCGATCATGTGCATGTTGGATACATCATTTAACAATGACACAGTTTCTAATTCCTCAAATCCTTTGCAAATTGCATTAAGCATTGCGCCACTACCTACTGGAACTATCAACTGATCAGGCACTTGCCATCCAAGCTGTTCTGCAACTTCAAATGAAAATGTTTTAGAGCCTTCCACATAATGAGAGCGCATGTTGATATTTACTATGCCAATTCCCTTACTATCACCAATTTGAGCTGCAATTCTGTTTGCATCATCATAGGTTCCATCAACTGCGATGTAATTTGCACCATATGATAATGCCTGTGCAATTTTTGCCATTTCGATATTACTTGGTGCAAATACATGACATGGCAATCCAGCCTTTGCTGCATGTGCTGCAGTGGCTGATGCTAAATTACCAGTAGACGCGCAACCAACAGATGAGAGTCTAAATTCCTTAGCTTTTGATATTGCGACACCTGCAGGTCTGTCTTTGAATGAAAATGTTGGATTTACAGAGTCATTTTTTATGTAAAGATTGTTTAGTCCTAATTTTTTTCCAAGATTATCAGCCTTAATGAGAGGAGTCATTCCTGTACCAATGCTTACAATGTTTGATTTATCTTCTATCGGTAATAATTCAAAATATCTCCAATAGGTATGCACACGATTAGAGAATGTATCTTTTGTAATTGTAGGAAAGTTATATTTTACATCCAGGGGTCCAAAACACTCATCACAAACATATTTGAAGGCAGTATCATAGTCTTTTTTGCATTCTCTGCATTGGAGTGAGGTTCTAGTCAAGATCAATTTTTCCTTTAATAAGATAGATAAAAAATCCTAATATCAAGTTAAGTGTTACTTAATTCAACTCAATAAAAATATAGTGTGAATCATCTTTGACAGTACAAAATAGGAAATTAATGTATATTTTTCAAGGAAAAATTTGGAAAATCTAAATAATTATGAATATTTCAAAAATGAGAAGGTTTTTAGAGATTTTTAAAAAATTATCAGCATGAACAAGGGCATAATAATTGGAATTATTGCAGTTATAGGGGTTTTAGTTGTTTTAGGAGTTGTACTTTCATTTGAAAAATCAGATACTATGGAAGTAGAAGATGTATTGAATAAAGAAATAACACCAGAGGAGGAGACAACACCAGAAATTCAGGACAAATTAGATGAGATTGAAAAGATCAATCTAGAAAATGAATACTCGCCAAAGCCAAGAGAATGGATTACATCAGGACCATTTCAAATTGATCGAAGTGAATATCTTTTGGGCGAGAAAATTTTTGTACTGATAGGTGGACTAAACTATGATGAAAAAGGACAAATTGTTTTTCTCAGACCATTAAACAGTACACATTATTCTGTTTATTGGACAATTCCATTTGATGGTGCGAAGAAACCAGCATTTAATTATTATTTGCAACCACAACTATCAAAAAGTAATGGATATTGTACAGTAGACGATTTTATTGGTGATTGGAGAGTTGTTTTTAGGGGCACTGATTATCCAAATTTAGAATTTAAAATAACTAAAGATATTCTTCCCGGTGAAGAAAGTAATTACCAATCAGTATGTTAATTTATTATTCCAAATTATTGTGAAAACAAACTTTCTCACCAGTATGGCAAGCAGGACCTGCTGGTTCAACAAGATAGATGATTGCATCTGAATCACAATCAACTAGGATTTCTTTTATTTTTTGAGTATTACCAGATTCTTCTCCTTTCATCCAAAGCTTATTTCGTGAACGACTCCAAAACCAAGTATTGCCGGTTTTTTTTGCTAACTCCAATGATTCTTTATTTGAATATGCCAAGGTCAAAACATCTTTGGTATTTGCATCCTGAACAATTACTGGAACTAAACCTCCACTTTTATCAAAATCTATATCATCAATGGATTTATTCATATTTTAAATTCAAAAATTAGCTATTATAATCTTACAGGAATTTTTTTTTCTTTAAGATACAATTTTACACCATTTACTCCATGAGTTGCATAGTGAAAAATTGAGGCAGCCAAAGCAGCATCAACGTTAGATTTTACAAATACGTCAACCATATCATCAGGTTTTCCACATCCACCAGAAGCAATTACAGGGATTGAGACAGATTCAACAATAGATTTTGTCAATAATATGTCATAGCCATCTTTGGTTCCATCTTTATCAATGCTGGTAAGTAGAATCTCACCAGCACCAAGTTCATCTGCTTTTTTTGCCCAAAATATAGCATCAATTCCAGTTCCTTCTTTTCCACCATAAATGAAAACTTCATACCAAAAATCTTTACCATCTTCAGAAAAAATTTTAACATCTTCTTTGAGTGAGTAATTTCTTTTAGCATCAATTGCAACTACAACACATTGCCTTCCAAATAATTCCATTAACTGTGTTATCACTTGAGGATTTTTTATTGCACCAGTGTTGATTCCAACTTTGTCAGCTCCGTTTAGAAGAATATTCCTAGCATCATCAAGAGAATTAACCCCACCACCAACAGTAAATGGGATGTCAATAACTGATGCAATTTTTCTTACTAAATCTTTAATTGTTTTTCTTTTTTCATCAGATGCGGTGATATCCAAAAATACCAATTCGTCTGCTCCTTCATTGCTATATTTTTCAGCCAGTTCAACAGGATCACCAGCATCTTTTATTGATTCAAAGTGGAGTCCCTTCACAACTCTGCCATTTTTAACGTCAAGACATGGAATAATTCTTTTAGTAAGTGTCATGCTATCTTCTTTGCCTCTTGTATTGTAATTTTATTTTCATATAGGGCTTTTCCCAAAATTACTCCAAATGCATTTTTTTCTTTTACACATATTACATCATCAATATTTGAGATACCACCACTTGCGATAATATTGGTTTTCTTCATATTACATGCTTGCTCCAAAAATTCTAAATCAGGACCCTGCATCGTTCCATCACGATTTACATTTGTAAGTAAAAATTCAGTAAAACCCATTTCCAAAAACTCTTTGATGGAATCAATTAGTTTTATTCCAGTTCCATCTTGCCATCCATGAATGACTATCTCACCGTCTTTGTGATCAACAGAGATTACAATTTTTTCATGCCCTAATGATACAAGCAATTTTTTTAGTAATTCTTTGTCTTTGAATGCCAAAGTTCCAATTACTATTCTGTTTGCAATTTTTGCTACATCTAAAACCAGCGATTCAGCTCGTAGTCCACCAGCTACCTCAACTGGGATTGATATTTCCTCAAGAATTTTCTTAATTATAGATAAATTCGAGCCTAGTCCCAAGGTTGCATCAAGATCCACAATATGGAGAATATCTGCGCCATCTGCTTCCCATTTTTTGGCAATTTGTACAGGATCATCACTGTATACTGTCTTCTGTTTTGGATCTCCCTTGTACAATCTAACCACTTGCCCATTCATAAGATCAATTGCAGGAATTATCTTCATCTTTTACACACATCAAGAAAGTTATTTATCATAATTTTTCCAACAGAGCCAGACTTTTCTGGATGAAATTGTGTTCCAAAGAAGTTGTCCTGCTCAACTACTGCTGGAACTTTGATACCATAATCTGCTTCTGCAGTAATTATATCATTAGAGTTAGGCTTTACACGATAAGAGTGAACAAAGTAAACCCAAGCACCATTATCCACTCCTTGCAAAATTTTACCAGGTCTTTTAATCTCAAGATCATTCCATCCCATGTGAGGAACTTTCATGGAATCAGGAAGAATTATCACCTCGCCATTCATTATTTTCAGACCTTTCTCTTTTCCTTCTTGGCTTTTTTCAAAGAACATCTCCATTCCAAGACAAATTCCTAATACAGGTGTACCATCTTTAACATATTCTTTGAATTTTATTTTTGAAGATTCTGTAATGCTTTTGACTGCAGGATCAAAGTTTCCAACACCAGGAAGTAGTAATCCAGAATATCCATTAGGCTTGTCAAAATTAGTTATAACATCAACTGTAGCTCCTGCTTTTTCAAGAGATGTTTTTAGGCTGAAAATATTTCCAGCACCATAATCAAAAATTGCAACACTAGTCATTACATTGAACCTTTAGTGCTTGGAATGCCTTTTTGTTTTTTGTCATATGATGATGCTGATCTAAATGCAACTGCGAGTGATTTTATTGCAGCTTCGACTTTGTGATGATCATTTTCGCCATACTTTACAGTAAGGTGAATGCAGCTATTCAGATTTTGCAAGAGTGATTGGAAAAAGTGTTCCAGATCTTCTTTGGAGATGTCTTCAATCTTGTTTCTCTTAATCAATAGAGTCAACTTTGAGAAAGGACGCTTTACCAAATCAATTGTAGCTTCAGCCAAAGACTCATCCATTGGAACTGACGCATAGCTAAATCTCGTGATGCCACTTCGAGCTCCCAATGCTTTGTCAATTGCCAAACCTATTGTGATTGCAGTGTCCTCAATTAGGTGGTGTTCTATTCCGTCATTTGATTTTGCATTGACTTTAAGATCCATCATGCTGTGGGTACCAAATGACACTATCAGGTGATCAAGGAAGTTAATGCCAGTTTTGATGCTTGTTTTGCCATTTCCGTCCAAATTTACAGTAACTTCTACGCCTGTTTCCTTGGTATTTCGTTTAATAGATGCCTTTCGTGGTTTCATATTTCTCACAGGTTATCTAATCTGAATTATTCTAAATTTAAGACCTTCGGAATCAGATGAATTGAATCAAGTACCAGAACAGCGCCATTTTTCTCAAATAATTCTAGTTTTTCTTGAGGATTTTTGCTAGTTCCAATTATTCCACAAAAAGTTGTTTGGTGACCTAAATCAGATACTTTTTTTGCCATGATAAAGTCCTCCATTGAATCCCCAACATACAAAGTTGATACGCTGTTCATCCCTTGAATGGAATCCAATAGTCGCTTCGGATTAGGTTTTGCAAGTTCTCGTGGCTCATCTTCCAAGAAAGCAGAGTTGTTCAAATCAAATTCATTTAACAACTCCTTCATGGAGTAACTTACAGACTCTTTTCCACGACCTGTAACCATTCCAATTTTTGAATCAAACTTTTTTTGTAATGTTTGAATTAATTTTTCATTTAAGATAACATCGTCTTGCTCAATTAAACCCGGTTCAGTAAATTTAGATGTATTTCCAAATAATTTTTCATATAATTTTGGTCCATAAAATAGCTGATCAAATATTTTATACAGAGGATTTTCATGGTGGGTTCCAGGATATGATAACTTTTCTTTGATGTCAGAGATATCAACTATATCTTTAAGATATTTTTCTACAGATACAATGCCAGTAGAATCAGCATGATTAATCACATCAAAGATAAAGTCAGTTTGATCTTTTTGCAATTTTTTTGCAGCAAATAGAGAGATAATTGCAGCGTATGCTAAATCAACCTCATCATTGAAACCACCAGTTGACTTGAATCCATCAATTATTTTAAAATCAACATCTATAGCATCATTGATTTTTGCAATATTCTCCAACACATATTGAGTTGTTTTAATGATTGCCAAGTCATACGATTGTGTAATATCAATTAAGACACCATCGCAGTCAAAGATTATGGCGTCCAATTTTTTTATTGTATCAACGCAGGAATCATCAACATAGATTCCATCAGATCTTTTTGTCAGAGTCATCCCAATAAATCACGGATAGCCAGTAAGAATTTTGAGTTCATCTCTTTTGTTCCAATAGTTACTCGAAGACATCCCTCATGGTTTCCAATTTTTCCCAACTTGCGAATGGATATTCCTTGTTCTGCAAGTGCTGCATAGACCCGTTTGTAGGATCCTTGAGCGTCAAAAAGCACAAAATTAGCCTCAGAATCAAAGACATGAAAGGAGTCGTATTTTTGCAACGACTCTATGATTCTTTTTCTCTCAACTTTGATATTGTTTACAGCATCTTTCATAACATTTGATTTTTCCAAAGCCTCAATTCCAGATTCAATAGTAATTGTACTTAGAGGGTATGGGTATTGCAATATATTCATAAATACATCAGTAAATTTCTTGCTTGCAATAAAATACCCCAATCTTAGTCCAGCTAAACCAAATGATTTTGAGAGAGTTTGAACAACAATAAGATTTTCTTGAGTTTTCACCATACTTGCAAGAGAGTATTTTCCAAATTCTCCATATGCCTCATCAATAATCACAAGACCATCAAAAGATTTGACAAGCTTTTGCAATTCATTTTTTGAAAACTGAAATCCTGTGGGATTGTTTGGAGAGTCAAGATAAAGAATGTCTGCATTTTTAGATTGTTTTTCAAAATCCTTAATATCTAATTTCATATCATTTGAAAATGGAAGTGCAATTAATGGTATGTCATAGAGTTTACATCGTTCTTCAAAGAATCCAAATGTGGGATTTGATGTAAGAACCTTGGTTTGCTTTGATGCAAAATTTGACAATATCAAATCCAAGATTTGATCAGAGCCATTACCAACACCAATCATAGACGAAGGCATTTTGACAAATTTAGATATCATGTCTATTAATCGCTCTACACCACCAAGTGGGTATTGTCTTACATCAGAATTCTTTCTTGCAGATGAGATAATGTCACTTTGAAATTGTTTTGGAATTACATAGTTTTCATTAGAATCAAGCTTTACAGCATCTAAAATAAGTTCAGGTTTCTGATATCCACCGATGAAGGAAAATTTGTTTATCTTTTCATCAAACCAGAATTTTTTCATTTCAATCTACCTTTTACTGCTTCATAGTGATTAGTTAGTCCTTCAGATTCAGTCAGAACTTGAAGATGTTTTGAAATTTTAGACAGTGATGATTTAGAGCAGGTTACCTGAGTACTTATCTTGATAAAGTCCAATACTGAAAGCGAACCACGAATTTTTCCAAAGCCATTGGTTGGAAGAATATGATTTGAGCCTAGAACATAGTCACTAGCAGATGAAGGAGTGTTATTTCCAAGCAAAACTAGTCCAGGACTGGTAATTTTAGAGGATAGGGATTCAAGATCTTTTGTCATTATTTGTAGATGTTCGGGAGCTAGAATGTTTGCAAGTTTTACCATATCAGATTTGGTTTTACAGATTGCAATAAAACCATTATTTTTTAGACTCGTTTTAACAAAATTTCCTCTCTGAATTTTTGTTATAAACTCTGAGATAATTTTATCAACTGATTTTGCAAGTTTACTCGAAGTTGTTATCAAATAACAAAATGTGTCATTGCTATGTTCTGCTTGAGATATTAAATCCAATGCAATGAATCTAGGATTTGCAGAATCATCTGCAATAATTCCCAATTCAGTAGGACCTGCAAGCATATCAATTCCAGTAACTTCGCTGATCAGGGATTTTGCAGTAGTTACAAATGCACCGCCAGGACCAACAATTTTATCAACTTTGGAGATGCTCCTAGTACCATATGATAGTGCAGCAATAGATTGTGCCCCGCCTGTTTTGTAAATTTCATCAGCACCGCAAATATCAGCAGTGACAATTGTCAGAGGATCAATTTGTCCATCCGAGTTTGGAGGAGATACAACTACAATTCTTTTAACACCTGCAATCTTAGCTGGAACCACAGACATTATTACAGAGCTTGGGTATCTTGCCAATCCGCCTGGAATATAACACCCAACGCTTTGAATTGGAACAAATTTTTTAGAGATTTTTATTCCATTGTTGTTAATTGTTTTATTTTTTAACAATGATTTAATTGTAGACTCTGTCTTTGTAAGTCTAGATTTTGCAAAACGTAATGCATCAAGCTCATCCTTGGATACTTTGGAGTACGCGTTTTTTATTTCATTTTTAGATACTTGTAATGATGAAAGATTTACACCGCTGAATTTTTTCTCATATTTGCGAATTGCAACATCGCCATTTTTTTGAACATTTTGCAGGATAGATTCAACTATAGTTTTGTTATTTTGAGGCTGTTTTGGGGTAATGTTTGCTGCAAATTTTTCAACATTAGTTACTTTGATTGTTCTCATCAATTCTCTTCATCACGCTTGATCTCCTCAAGCTCGAGTATTTGTCGTGGTTCATGAACTACAAGACCTTGGGCAATCTTTCTGAGTTTAGGAATAAGTTTGTGAAATTCCTCTTTTTTTATGACGGTGTTAATTCCAAACCATCCCTCTTCACTTAGTGGGCTTATGGTAGGTTTTTTGAGTGAAGGCATCTGTGACAAAAGTTTTTTCAGGTTTTTCTCTTCCACATTGAGGTAAATGTGTAGATATTTTTTGCCATGTACTGCACCTCTCATAAGAGTAACGATATCAAAGATTTTTTCGCGCTTTTTTGGATCTTTTAATGATTTTTTATTTACTATCAAATGTGCTGTAGATGTAAGCACCTCATCTACAATTTTCAGTTTGTTTTGTTTAAGAGTAGTACCAGTTTCAGTTACATCCATTATTGCATCAACATCTTCAGGGGGTTTTGCCTCTGTTGCTCCAAAGGACAAATGAATTTGAACACTTTTGTTAGTTCCCAATCGAACCCAGGGAGTAACAATAAGCGGATCTTTAGATCCATAATATTTTTTATAAGACTTGCATTGTTTTAGAAACTTTGATGCAGTTGTAAGATACTCTGAAGAAATACGAAGTGTTTTCTTCTTTTTACCATAATCTGCTATCATATCGTCGAGATTTTTGTAATGATATTTGTCAGGGAAAGCAATAACCAACCTGATTTTTCCATATTCTAAATCTAAAATTGCTTCAACATCAGAATTTGTTTCACCTACCCAATCTTTTCCAGTAATACCCACATCATACAGTCCTTCTGCAACCAAGGTTGGAATCTCTTGAGGTCGAAGCATTTTCACTACTATACTTGGATCATCAAGGTATACACGATATGTTCTATCTTTTCTATTTACTTTAGTCCAAGATCTTTCCAGAAGTTTGAAAGTAGCTACTTCCAGACTTCCTTTAGGAATAGCAAATTTTACTTCAGACATTTTCAATTTTTTCACTTTTTATCTATATAATCGCATGTTTAAATTTGCTCAAGTAATTCTTTAGCCATATCAAGTGAAATTTTCTTTTCTTCAATCATTTTTTGGACAATTTCATCAATTTGATCAGGTGTGGCGCCAGCAGCTGCTGCAAGATTTCTTGCATGTAAACGCATGTGTCCTTTCTGAATTCCTTCAGTTGCAAGAGCTCGTATGGCACTATAATTTTGAGCCAAACCAGCAGCGGTAATAATACAAGACAATTCCTGTGCAGATATAGCCCCAAGAATCTTTGTGCAAACTTTAGCCACAGGATGAACATTTGCAATTCCACCCACAATTCCAACAGAAAGAGGAATCTCCAATGTTCCAACTAAATTACCGTCACTATCTTTACTCCATTTACTAAGTGAGCGATATTGTCCAGATTTTGCAGCATATGCGTTTGCCGCAGCTTCAATAGCCCTACTATCCTGACCAACTGCATTTGCAACAGCAACAATCCCATTCATGATGCCTTTGTTGTGAGTAACTGCTCTATACACATCATTATCAGCAAATTCAAACGCCTTGATGATATTATCAACTACATCTTCACCTCCCACGGCTTCTTTTTCAAACACTGCTTTTGCTTTTGCAATTCTTCGAGTTGAATAATTAGATAAAATACGTAGGAGTGATCTTCCTCCTGTAATCTTTTCAATTAATGGAGATATAGCTTCACACATCGTATTTGTAACATTTGCACCCATTGCATCTCCTACATCAATTAAGAGTTCTACAATTAACATCTTGCCAGATGGTGTATCGATTTCTTTACAAGAGATCTCTTTTGCACCTTTTCCCATTTTGGATAAAGTGTTGCTTTTGGAATTAGCCAATTCAAGAATTTCATTTGAAGATGATTTAATTTGTAAAATTGCAGATGAAATATCAACTACATCCAATATTTGTACTTGGCCAATGCTGTATGATTCATCTGCAGAAACTTCAAATCCACCTTTTATTCTAGCAATTTTTGCTCCTTTGGATGCAGCTGCAATTACAGATGGTTCTTCAATAACCATTGGTATGAGATAGTCTTTTCCATTAATTTTGAAATTTGTTGCAATTCCTAAAGGAAGTGAAAATGTACCAATGGCGTTTTCTACCATTTTATCTGCTTTATCAAAAGAGATTCCACCATTTTCATTTTCTAAAATACTAATTTCGTCATCAGATAGATTTGAAAAATTGGCAACGATATCCAATCTATCTTTTCTTGCTTTTTCAAAGAACTTTGAAATTGACGAATCAGGCATTTTATTTCAATATCCTCAATAGTTTATCATCCGTACCATCTGGAAAACCTTTTCCATCGGTATTTGAAGTAATTACATAGATGCTTCCATCTGGGCCTTGCACTACATCACGAACTCGTCCAATACCACTAAGAATAGATTTTTGTGAACTTAATCCCTCTGCAAAATCTAATTGGTAAAGATTAGCAGCTCGCATTGAGGCCATGATAAATGGAGATTCAAAATCAAGTGTATCGCCAGAATAAAACAAAATGCCTCCTGGCTCTATACTTGGATCATAACAAAGAAGGGCATTTTCAAATTTTTTATCACCAGAACATTGTTGTTCAGGCCATCCATAGTTTTTTCCTGCTTGAATTAGATTAATCTCATCATTTTTTTCAGGTCCAAATTCTGCAACATACAAATTTCCATCATCATCCCAAGTCATCCCTTGAGGATTTCTAAATCCCAAAGAATACACAGGTGAATTAGAAAATGGATTATCATCAGGGATTGTTCCATCATCATTTAGTCTTAAAATTTTTCCTGATAAGGAATTAAGGTCTTGAGGAAGATGAGATGAATCAGAAACAGTACCTGTTCCCACATACAACTTACCATCAGGTCCAAATTTTATAAAACCACCATTACTAAAAGAAGAACCAGGGATTTTATCAAATATGGTTTGAGCGTCTTTTAGTTTATTTTCAGATTCAGTAATTCTTAGAATTTTGTTCCACAAATTTCCATCCTCATCATAAGTCAAAAATACATAGATGTAATGATTATTAGAAAAATCTGGATGTAGTGTAATTCCTAGCAATCCACCATCAAAGACATTAGCAGATCTTAATGATGCCAATGGTGATTCTAACAATATACCGTCTTGGATAACTCTAATGAATCCATCTTTTTCTGTAACAAATATTCTATCCTCAGAAACAGCTATTGCACGTGGTTTGTCAAGATTTTCAGCTATTATGGAAACAAAATCACTTTTAGTGTTTGAATAAGGATCAGGTAATGAAATTGGATCCGATGGTGAAGTTAAAACAAATATTGAAAAAACTACAGCGATTGCAATTGCAATGATTTGAATTTTCTTATCCACGAAAAGACAATCTTTTCAAATCATATTAATTACTTTCAAGAATTTGATAAAGCGTATATACCGCTGAACTTCATTTATGTTCAGCGGGGTGGGGAAGCCAGACTATTTAGGGCTAAGTCATCCCGGCGGGCTCATAACCCGCAGTTCAGTAGTTCAAATCTACTCCCCGCTACTTTTCATAAACACAAAACCAGGGAAGAGATTTGTCGAATCTTGTTGTTTTGTTAATAGTTCCAATTCTTTGCAAAGGTCTGGTTAGATGTCTATGAGCAGATATTTTTGGAATATACAGTTGTTTTTTGATTTTTCTTGGAACTTCAATTGTTGTTTTTTTAGAAGATTTTTTTCCACATCGAATACACTGAAATCCCTGATTTTGTCCTTTTGACTTCATTTTTTTATTACATTTTTTGCATAATGGATTTGATAATTCAATGTGTTTTTCCAATTCAATAACATCAAGAAACTCCAAATTAATTATTCGGGGGAAATTTTTTGAGGCTTTTCTAACTCCTCCCCCTACACAAATTTTATCTCCTACTATCAAATTTAATGCGATTGTAGAAAGTCCGGTTGGCTTGTAAATTGCACACCAAAACTCATGATTCTGAGAGAGAATTTTAAAAAAAACATGACCGCCTTTGACAATTTTCGGAGAATTTGATATGATCCCAGTTATTCTTCCGGAGGAATAGGGTTTCATGTTTTCAAAACTCAGTTCGTTTTTCAAGTGATCACCAGTTCCCTGATTAGATTTGAAGATCATGTAACCATCTAGTTTTTCATCACTTTTCAAAATCTTTGTTGCATAAACTAGTGAATCTATGTTTTCTCCTCGGACTCCATAGAAAACTGGATCAGGGCCGTGGGGGGTAATTAGAATTCGTCCTTTCTTTGTATCAAAACTGTTGTAGGTGTATGGAAAAGTTTTCTCCTGCATAGTTTTCACACTATCACTTGAGATTTTTCTTTCTTTTCCAAACTTTGATTTTTTTCGATAACTCAAAAGCTCCAACGTGTGATCATCAAAAGCATATCCGATTGCACCGATTGCACCAACTAATCCCTGTCCATTTCCTTGGTAAAAAATCTCTAGATTATTTTTTTTAGCAAATCTTTTTGCATTGTTTCTGTTGATTAATTGCCACAATGCAAGATTACTAAAATTAACAAAATCAGAAGGAATGATATCACTTTCAAAAAATACCAGTCCCGGATTTGCACCATTTTTTACATCAGAGTATTTTGAGACAAGATTTTTAATTTGATTTTTTATTTTGGAGGGGTTTTCAGTCTTTATTTTGAATGAAACTGCACCATTACCTCTAGTTTTCCATGGGATATTAGGATTGAATCTAATCAATCTTGGAAAATCAAGAAATTGAGTTTTTTGTTTTTGAAGTAAATCTACAATTTTGTAGGCTAGAAATGTAGTACACATTCCTTTGGGAGAATCAGTATCATCAAATCCAACATTAAGAATGGTATCTTTGCCCATAATTCATTTTCAAAACTCTGACATTTTTAGTTGTTGTACGGTGCAGTTGATTTAAATTAATAACACTGTATTCCAAGCTAAATTGATCGTAATAGACGAAGAGAGAATTTTCAAAGAGATTGAAGATAAAAATCCAGCATCAGTTTCGCTAAATGGGCCTGATGGTATTTTACCCCAAGTTCAAGAGACCGCCATAAGAATATCAAAAAAATTTGGAATTCCAGCTTATGTGTTAGCAGATACAACGTGGGGGACATGTGATCTTAATACCAATGGTGCAAAAATTCTTGGTGCAGAAATTTTATTCAACATAGGCCATACAATCAATACCGAATCATTAGAAAAAAATTTGGTTCTAATTGATGCATATGATGATGTAGAGTTTGACAGTGTTGCAAAAAAATGCACAGATGTATTAAAAGGAAAAACAATTTCTCTAGTCACAGACAGTCAGCATTTACATCAAGTTGATAAAGTTGAAAAAATTTTGACAGAAGGTGGTATTATAGTCAAAATTGGAAAGGGGAAAGGACAGTTAAATGATGGACAAGTATTTGGTTGTGAGTTTTATCCTGCAACAGCACTAAAAAAAGAAGTGGATGCCTATGTATTTTTGGGACAAAGTAATTTTCATGCAGCAGGAATTGCATTATCAACAAATTTACCAACTTATGTTTTAGATCCTTATTTTAATGAAGTACGAGAGGTTACAGAGTTTGCCCAGAAATTAAAAAAGAAGGCGACTCTTGCAATTTACAAAGCAGCTGATGCAAAAACGTTTGGAGTTATTGTAGGATTGAAAGAAGGACAGCTATCCAAAGTCTTTGCCTTAAAAATTAAAAAAGAGTTGGAAAAAGAGGGAAAAGAGGTTCAACTGTTTGCACTAACTGACATTACAAATGAGAGATTAAGAAATCTAAAAGGGATAGATGCCTTTGTGCAAGTAGCATGTCCTAGAATTTCTACAGATAATCAGTTTGACAAACCAGTTTTATCTAGCCCTCAGGCAAATGCTCTTCTCAGAATTTTACGAAATGAGAGCATTGAGGAATATCTAGAAATTCCACATTGGTTGTAATCACGATACTAATTTTTGGAATCTAGAATTATTAGATAATCCTTCAAATGATTTAGATTTTTTTGCTTTAACTTTGTATTGCACTCCCTGAGAAATTGCATGCTCTAGTAGATCAAGTGCCTCATCACTTTTTGAGAGCATCACACAGCTGCAGGATTTATCAAACAAAACATCACCATTATCAGGATAGTCACTCAATATTCTATCACAGCATAGTACAGATTGCTCATATCTTCCCAAAGAAAACAAGATTCGCTCTTTGTGGTATAGTGCGATGTTATATTTTGGATTCATCTCTAAGATTTTATCACATAACAATAATGCATCAGTAAAGTTCCCTTGTTTACGAAAACACGATATTTTGTTAACTAAAACCGAAAGATCATCAGGACTGATTTGCAGAGCCATGTCATAGCACTTGATGGCATTATCAAAATCTTTGAGTTTGCTTAGAGCATACCCTTTGTTGTTAAGGGAGCTAATGTGGTGAGGATTATCGTCTAGGATTTTATCATAGTATGTTATTGCATCTTTTAATTTTCCTTGCAGAAACAATCTATTTCCTTCATCTAAAATTGAGTTTGTTTTAGGATCGGTCATCTAGTCAGATCCTGGTTTCATCAAGATTTTTCCAAAAAGTCCTTTGCCTTTGAGCATTTTTGTGTGAGCTTCTGCTGCTTTATCTAATGGATATACTGAATCAATTATAGATTTTATTTTTCCTTGAGACATCCAATAGAGACCTTGCTCTAATTCGGCTCTTGTTCCTTGAGTTGAGCCTAAAATGTTAATCCCTTTAAAGAAAATATGCCGTAAATCTGTTTTTGCATCATAACCAGTAGTTGCACCAGTTGTTACAATTGTTCCTCCATAATTTAACAAAGTAAGCTCTTTGTTCCAATGAGAGCCACCAATGTGTTCAAAAATTACATCAACACCAGGAACATCACCATATTTTGGAATTTTTTTTGCAATTGATCTTACTTCTTTGTGCCAGTCTTCTTTTCTATGGTCTATTACATAATCAGCTCCCAACTCCAATAATTTATTTAGTTTGTCAGGACTAGCAGTAGCAATTACAGTGCATCCAAAAAGTTTTGCAATTTGAATTCCATAATTTCCAACACCTGAACTCCCACCCATTATCAAAACTAATTGTCCAGGTTGAATTTTTGCTCTACCAACAAGCATATGCCAAGAGGTCAACAAAGTCATAGATGCGGCAGCGGCTTGATCATATGATACACCATCTGGGATCTTTACAACATTTACTTCTGGTAAATGTGTAAATTCACAATATCCACCCCATAATGGACCAGTTTCAAAACCCCAAATAGCTCGCTTTCTACAATCATATTCCTTTCCACTAGTACATGCTTTGCAGACTCTACATGACATGTTTCCATGGGAAACTACTCTGTCACCTATTTTGATATTTTTTACATCACTACCAATGGCAGTTACTTCACCTGCGGCATCAGTTCCAGAAATATGAGGTAGTGGGATTGCCAAAGGCTTACCTCTCATTCCCCAAATATCATCATAATTGAGTGCCGCTACTTTTACTTTGAAAACTACCTCGTGAGGTTTTGGTTCAGGTAAGGGGATATCCTTAATTTTTAAAATTTTAGAAAAATCATCATCAACAGTATATTCATCATACACCAAAGCTTTCATGATTGTTTTCAAGTTTTTAGTGATATATGATTTATCAAGACTTTACAGACCACAAACAATTATAATCATAAAAACAAAAATCCAACCATGTCTGAAAATGCCGTGTTTCCAGGTGACAAATTAGCATCAATTGAGGAATATGAGGCCGGATTCAACACCTTTGATGATGGTGATATGGTTCGTGCGGCGACGGTGGGAGAAAGTGTCCTTGACAAGGAAACACGAACTGCAAGCATCAAACATCCAAAAATGCTTTCTATTCCCAGAGTAGGAGATATTGTAATTGGAACAGTAGCGGCTGTTATGTCATCAATGATTGCAGTATCAATTGATTACATTAATGGAAAACCCACAACATCCAAAGTTGAATGTGTGTGTTCTACGCGAAATATGCGAATAAGAAATGTAGCATTGGTTAACGATATAGTCACATTAAAAATTATCAGTCATCTTAACGGTACAATTCATGCAGTAATTGATGAACCACATCTAGGGGTTTTATACACAAAATGTAGAAAATGTGGTGGCAAAGTGATAACCATGCGTGATGCTATAAAATGTACAGAGTGTTCATGGATTGATGAAAGAAAACTTTCTACAAACTTTGGTCACATGGATTTCATCAATCTGAGTGACTAAGAAATGATTAATGTTACGTTCCAAGGCGAACGGGGTGCATATAGTGAAGCTGCTGCAAGATCATTTTTTAATGAAGAAATTCAAACAGTACCTCTTGCTTCATTTGCAGAAGTATTAGAAAACACATCTAATGATAAATCAGAATATGCAATTTTACCTGTGGAGAATTCATTAGAAGGAAGTGTTGGTGAAAGTTATGATTTGTTATATTCAACATCTCTTAATGCAATAGGTGAGATATATCAGAGAATTGAGCATTGCTTAATTGGGATTGGCAAATTAGAAGAAATTAATTCAGTTTATTCTCATCCGCAAGCTCTTGGTCAATGTAGAAGGTTTATCGAAGAACACAACATGAAAACAATTCCATCATATGATACGGCAGGAAGTGTAAAAATTGTAAAAGAATTAAACAGAAAAGATTGTGCAAGCATAGCCAGTAAAGATGCAGCAAGAATATACGAAATGCCAATTATTTCAGAAAACATTGCAAACAATCTAAATAATTACACACGATTTTTGATCCTATCAAAAACAAACAGTCCTGAAACAGGCAGGGATAAAACATCAATAATATTTTCAATAAAACATGAGCCAGGCTCACTATACAGAATAATAGAGAATTTTTACAAAAATAACGTCAATCTTACAAAGATAGAATCAAGACCAACAAAATCAAACACATGGGAGTACAATTTCTATGTAGATTTTGAAGGACATCAAAACAATCCTAAAATTTCAGAAATGCTAGAAAAAATAAAACAAGAAACACTCTTCATGAAAGTTTTGGGTTCATATCCATCTGCAAAATTAAGCTAAAATCCTTTCGGTTTTCGTAGAGTAAAACCCATACTAAATCCAATGATTACCATTCCAGAGGTAATCACCATGAGATCAAAGGTAAACCATATCGGATCAGAACTTCTAATCAAAACCCCAGTAATTAATAATTCTGAATTACCAGTATTTTTAATGAGAATTTTTGTTTCGCCATCTGCAACATGAACCCAATCTAAAGTTAATTCATCTTTGTAAGAAGTCATGTTTGGAATTTGTAAACCAGTACTTGGGCTTTCAAGCTTGAGATCAAAAGAATCGCCTGTGATTTGCATATGTTGTGGTGTATGGTTAGGTGCAGGAATTGTATAAGGTATAGAGTCACCAACTGCTAGTGAATAATTCTCATTAATAGTAATTGTTCCAATATGTGTAATTAGTGAATATCCACCAATTGCAATTATTGCACTTCCAACTATCAACCCAATGATAGTTCTTTTGGAAAGCATACTTGAATGATTTTGGATACTGCTTAAAAAATTACCGGAAAGACATATGAAATTAATAATGAAGTGGTTTTAGTTAAAATCCCCACATTGGGAATATGTACAAAAAATTACTGATGATTGCCAAAAGAAACGCTGCGAATATCAAGAAACGTATGGTTTTATTTGGAATTTTATAGATGATGGTCGTTAGTCCCACCCCCATTACTGGTAAAAAATAGATCATGTAATATGCAAAAGTATCTCTTAGTGCATCTATTATCAAATATGGGACAAAGAAAACAAATCCAGAAAATATGAAGGTTATGTCTTTGGGAATTTGTATTTTATTTTTAATTCTCTGAAATATTGTATAGCCCATGAGTATAATGCAACTCCAAAAACCAAAATGCCACCAAGTATAGTTGATTATTGATTGAACCCATAAAGTTGAATATTCTTTTTGATGTCTCTCTATCCCTTCTTCATCTATGTACGTCTTATCATATCCATATGTAATATTATGAACGGTTTTACCACTTGGAATTGGGAGAAATGATGCAATGAATTCATTTGTGGCAACTTCCTGCTGTGTATAATATCCCTTTGTAAATATAACCTGTAAATGATGTATTGGGTCTGTCACTTGAGATACATAGTTAAACTGTTCGACTGGTTTTTGATATATTTCAGTAGTACTCCTCAAGATATCAAATCGCATGACACCTGGTTCAAAGTTTTCATTTACTGCAAAGTATTCCGGATATCTTGTAGAGTATTCCAAAACAGTTATGGTGTTGTCATAAATCGCTAGAGGAATCAAAAACGATGCTGCCATTATTAACAAAAAAATTAGCGGAGTTTTGATGAACTTAAAACGATATGTTGGTATATTCTTGACTGCTATAATGAGTTCCTCTTTGTTATTGAGAACATGATAGATTACAATGAACATAACAAAAAATATTGCTGTTTCTTTGATTAGTGCGGATAATCCTATGAGTAATGCTGCAAAATAGTATTTTTGTTTAAAATATAGATAAATTGAGAAAAAACCTATTGCCATAACTGGCATGTCTCTTAACATCAATGAGGACGATACAAAGATCACAGGACTGAACGCCATAATTATGCTGGTTATAATTGCAATTTTTTTGGTTGATACTTGTTCAATTACTTTATTAGAAAAATACAAAAAAACCATTCCAAATATGACTATTGGAAATCTCCAAGATGCCCAGTTGTCCCCAAACACATAGACAAACGGAGAGACAATAAAGGATAATCCCGGAAGTTGGTATGGCGAATGATCAATTCCCAGCATGAACCATCTCATAAAAGTTGTAAAAAATACTTCATCCAACACCTCAAAGTTTGGGTGAGATATTACAAACATGTGGATTGAAAAGGATGTAAAAATAATATGGATAATGTTAATCTTTTGTAATTTTTTAGATATGAGCTGTAAAATTTCCAATAAATTCAATTTTGAAATTACTCATATTAACTTTAAATCATATCTTGAATGATTATCAAATTTTTACATATGAATTAGACTTTGCCTTTTTACTGATAGTTGATAAACTTGGTATTTGGATCAAGATCCCAAATAGCAGATCATCATATAATTGAGTATAAAGTTAGATAACCAATACAAAATGAGCGTGGTTAAATTATCTACATTAAAGAAACATCGTGTGGTTGGCTTTCTGCAAATCCAGCTCTAGACATTTTAATAAACTCAGCATTTTCTTGCATTTGGGGAATTGTATGAGCACCACAATAACTTAAACCAGAACGAACACCGCCTGTAAGTTGTTTTAAAATATCAGTAACAGTTCCCTTGTAAGGAACCATAGCTTCTACACCTTCTGCAACATAATCATTAAGATCGTCATCCAGTGAAATTGAGCCTGTCTCTTTGGATTTTCGACCAATAGAAGCAGCTAAAGAAGCCATTCCTCTGTAAACTTTGAATCGTTTACCATTTTTGGTTAAAACAGTTCCGGGGGATTCATCAGTTCCTCCCAGCATACTCCCTACCATTACTGACGACGCACCAGCAGCTAAAGCTTTTGTTGCATCGCCAGAAGTTCTAGTACCACCATCAGAAATTATTGGAATGCCATAATCCTTTCCGATTTTTGCACAGTCCATTACTGCAGTTAATTGTGGAACGCCAGAACCTGTAATTACCCTAGTAATACAAATTGAACCAGAACCAACCCCAACCTTTACTGCATCTACTCCTGCTTTGATCAAGTCTTCAGCACCGTGAGCAGTTGCAATATTTCCTGCAATTAATTCACAATCAGGAAATGCTTTTTTGATATTACGAACTGTACTCATGGCATTTTCACTATGTCCATGGGCTATGTCTACAACAAGTACATCAACGCCTGATTCTAAAAGGGCTTCACTTCTTTCCAAAAAGTCACCTTTTACTCCAACTGCAGCACCAACTAATGGTCGCCCTTTCTTATCTTTAGATGCATTTGGAAAATCTGCGTTATTTGTAATGTCCTTAGTTGTAATCAATCCTTTGATCATTCCTGAATCATCAACGATTGGTAATTTTTCAATTCTATGTTTGTGAAGAATTTCCTTAGATTCATCTAATGTAACCCCTAGTTTTGCAGTAACTACATCTTTAGTCATAACATCTTGTATTTTGAGATGTGGATCTGCAAAAAGTAAGTCTCTCTCAGTGATTATTCCAACCAATTTTGAATTAGAATCAACTACCAAAAGGCCAGAAATTTCTTTGTCTCCTGCATAATCTATAGCATCTTGTACAGATTTGTTTGAAGATATAGAATAAGGGTTTT
>NZ_AEXL02000107.1 GCF_000242875.2 Candidatus Nitrosopumilus salarius BD31
TTTATGAGTCGATGCAATTAATTTACCAATTGCCTTTTGACTTTGTTTAATTTTAGAAATATCTACACCTGCTTTTTTGTAGGTCAGAGTCATAATTTGATGCGCATTTGCAGTGAATAAAAGAATTTGCCTATTGTTTCGATCACATATACATTCCAGCTATTTCTTCTCTATGTTCTACATATTTCTGAGATAATTCGCTGAATTCTGAATTAATTCTGTCTTTGTCTTTTTTGAGTTCTGATGTATCTATTGTCATTTCGTAGAATCTGTTTAGTGCCTCAATCAGGGTTGCAGCTGCCGATGAGTCTGGTGAAATTCTATTTGCTTTTGCCAGTAGCGTCAATCCTTGAATTTCTCTTACTAGGCATTCATTTAGTATCCCGCCTGGTATGCCTGTGATGAATCCCTGAGGAATCATGCTGATGTCCTTTTCTGCCATTGTTCTTACTAAATCCTCTTCTGCTGCGCAATATGCTTTATCATCATGTTCCGTACTTGCAACCCCGTCTAGAATTACAATTTCTTTAGATCCTTTTTCTTCTGCCCAATCCAAAATCGATGATACTAATGAATACAATCCTTTCATATGCAATGTTATCTCGCAAATTATTGCGCAAATCGTCCCTTCTTGATTTGCATAGAATCTGAATGGATGTCGTAATCTGCCTCTCATGAAAACTGTTGATGGTGGAAGGTACTTTGATCTCATCACTCCTATCTCTATCATTTTCAATTCAGAAATGATGTGATTTATTGCAACCGGACCTACAAGCCCTGCCCCTACAAATCCTGCAAAAATTATTGGACTTTTTAATTCTATTTTTTTTAACTCAAATACTTCTGCTTCTGGAAATCCCTCTTGCATAATTTTATCGCTTTTGTTCTGTTTAATTACTTTAATCACTAACTTTTGAATGTTTTGGGTTAGTTGCTTTTCAGTAATTTTCTATCTGAATTTTAGTTTGTTGCTATAAAGAAAAATTAGATTCCAAGTCCTCTCTTAATGTGAACTTGGATTCATCATTTTGAGTATTGTTAAGCAGTTATGCTCTTTTGATAGCTCTCTTTATGGATGAAAAGATTCAACATGATTCTTCCCTTATCCGTAATTGTGTATATCATATTTGCCCCCACTGCTTCTTTTTTGATAAAGTTGTAATCTACACATAGATGTAGATAGCTTAGAAATGATTTTTTCATTCTGATTTTTGATTTTGAATACAAATCAGAAAATGTCATGGGATTTCCCTTGAGCTGATAT
>NZ_AEXL02000106.1 GCF_000242875.2 Candidatus Nitrosopumilus salarius BD31
GTCAAATACGGCCTGTGCTGTTTCTTTAATGTTTAAATTATGTGCATGTTTAGCATAATCAGAGAATTTTATACCTAAATCCATTGATTTTATGTGCACGCTAGTCCTATATTAGCATTTTAACCACATGTTCATTATGAGCCAGATATTTCAATGCTGTTCAGAAAAACCTGCTTTTCAGATCACATATTCAGTATCTAGTTCAGAAAAGGATTATCTGGTATGTTCAGAATGTGTCAAAAAGGAATGTTTTTCAAAATACATCATTAGAAGGCACATTCTAGAAAATAATAAAAAAAATTTTCAAAATGAACAATCTGAAATTGCTGATGAATCGTTCGACTTTTCTGAAAATCCTGATGAACATGCACAACAAAATGAACAGAATAATGAACGTGGGGGATTTATCCTATGAGAAAACCGCATTCAGATGAAACCCGCAATGATATCGTTGAAAAATATATTTTGGGCGAATCAGTTAGAGAAATTCATGACAGCACTGGGGTGAGTGTGGGTTCAATATCAGAATACATTAATGACTTTTCATCCAAGATTGATAAAAAGAGCATTGATGCAATGCATGACTTTTTTAAAATAATTAGAAAAAACGGGATGCAGCCAAAGGATGCGTTTTACGGCCATGTGATATTCTCAATTTTATTAAAACACAAACTTGATCCGAAACAGATCAATTCCTTTGTAGAGTTCGTCTTGTCCATGGCACAACAAAATGGACTGTCTGCTGAATCCCTGATAGAAATCTGCAAAACAGTTTCTGCAATCCAGTCTCAATCTAATGTTTCCCTGGAAGAAATTGAAAGTCATTGTACTGAACTTGTAAAAAATAAAAGCGAACTGGAAACATCCGTTGAGAAACTCTCTGAGCAATACAAGCAATCACAGAATGCCCTGTCTGTTCGGCTAAAGAAAAACAATCTTACTGAACAACAAGTAGAAAAGATCACAAATACTCTAAAGTTCTTGGAGAGCATCGGGTTTGATCTGACTGATGCTGATTCTGCATGCAATATGTTGCAAAATGCAAAATCGCAAGGATATGATGTTTCAAAGATTTGCTCTCGTATTAGCAAAGATGAATCCATTGACTTGGCATTGCATGAGAAACAGTCAAAGCTAGATGAGATTGAAAAAATGATTGGGGAACTGGGAAAAAAATACGACGATATGTCACTTAGGCATGAAAACCTTGTTCTCAGGCACAAATCCATGGCAGAATCCATTGCATCTGTAGATGCATTGGGCAAAAGTGGCGTTTCAGAAAAAGACCTTGCTGCATGGCAGAAAACCTTTGAGAGTTTCGGACTGGCTCCTGAAGATTTTCTGGCAGAATTGGAAAAGGCAGGAAATGCCAAAAAACTTTTCAGGAAACTAGAATCTGCAAATTCAAAAACTCAAAAAAAGAAAATGAAAATCTGAAAATGACAAAGTTGTGGCTTGAATCTCATAATGATGAATTACAACTAGAAATCTCTAACGGTGCCGAATATGGAAAAAAAGAATTTCAACAAAGTTGCAAAGTGTGTAAAATCTGAACTTGTCACTACTACATTACATGCAAAAGACAACCTCAATCAGTTTGTAAAAGACAATCAAAAACAGATTGACTTTATAAAAAAACAGTATGAGGAATACTTTGCTGAGCTAATTGATACCTTTGAGACTCGCTTGAAATATTCGCATAAAATAGAATACACGATGGGTAAAATGGAATCCCTGAAACCTCTGTTTGATCTAGTCGATGGAAAATTTGATCCAATTCCAAGCATCCACCAAATCATTATTGTTCTTGACAAGGCATATGTGGGAATAAAGGGAACTGAATTTGATAAACATTTCATATCTTCTGACATGAAACGACTGCGAGAAAATCTGTTGAAAATAATTAGCCATGCATGACAGACTGTTTTACAGCTCATTGGAAAAAATAGACGAGGTTGCCTTTGAAATAACTTCTGCTAAGAAAAACAATGATGCACTATTTCGAAGACTGTCCAAAGAAGTCTTTCAAAAATCATTCTCCAAGGTTGAATTTCAAAGCAATTTGGATGCCGGGGCCAGAATGGCGGGGGTTGGAATTGCATCTGCAATCCAGATTGCCAGAGGAAGATACAAGAAAGACTCTTTTACAAAATCATTCAAAAAACTGCATCGTCAAACTGATGTTGTAACCTTTTCTGATTTGAACAAAATCAACCAGTTTTTGCAAACATCCGAGTTCGCATCCGTGGTAAAACTGCTGAAAATTCAGCACAATTATGGCTTGCACAAGGCTGTTTCTGTAATTTCGGAGTGAATTTATTTGCTGTAAAAGAATTGTAATTAGTTCTCTGAAGTGGAATTGTTATTTTTGTTCAAATCTCTCATAATATGAAAAACATGTTTTAATACTAATTATTTTTTATATCTTCATGGTGGACTTGCCTTATTTTTCAACTTTGGGCAATATTCCAAAATATTTTGAACGTATTAGACAAGCAAAAACTCCTGAGGACAAATTCTCTCCAGATTTTGTTAAAAGTACACTAAACTTTTCATCAGGTAATGATCAGAAGTTAATAGGTGTTCTAAAAGCAATGAGATTTATCGATGAATCTAATCACCCTCTTCAATTATATCGAGATTTCAGATCTGAAACAACTTCCCCATACGAATCTATTGGAAAGGGAATGAAAAATGCGTTTCTTAGTCTTTATGCTAGAGATGAAAACCTACATGACCGTAC
>NZ_AEXL02000105.1 GCF_000242875.2 Candidatus Nitrosopumilus salarius BD31
TTTTTGAATCTGCTATGGCGTATCCTATTCTAAATCCCGTCATGGCATGAGATTTTGAGAATGACTGTGTGACTATGCTTTTCTCATAATTGTAATTTAGAATACTTTTCCAATTGTTTTTTGAGTATTCTGAATAAATCTCATCACTTAGTATGTAGAGATTGTTTTTTGTAGCTAATTCTACTATTGAATCTTGAACCTTTTCATTTAGAATCTTGCCTGTAGGGTTGTTAGGGTAATTTAGTACAATCATTTTTGTATTTGAATTAATCATATTTTTGATTTGTTCTATTGCTGGTTCCCATTTATCTTCTAAAGTAGTATTGATTGTTCTTACTTTGATTCCTGAATTTAATGCGCAATCTTTGTAAGCTGGCCATGCAGGTTCAATGACAATCATTTCGTCTCCTGGATTAAGAAGTGTTGTGATTGCAGTGAAAACTGAGAATCTTGCTCCGGGGCTAACTAATATGTTGTCTTGAGTAGTTTTCACATTGAATTTTTTTGAGACGTATTTTGCTAATGCTTCTCTGAACACTGGCATTCCTTTTGATTGACCATACTTTAGAAACCCTTTATCAAAAACCTCTTCTAATGCACTCTTTACAATTGGCGGTGGTAAAAAATCTGGCTCTCCGACTTCCATATGGATAATTTTTTTACCTTGTTCTTCTAGTGATTTTGCTTTTAAGAAAATTGATAGATGCGTCTGTTTGTCTGCTGATTGTACTTTAACTGATTCGTTTAAAAGAAAATTGAGAAATTTTGTTGCAATTGTCTCATCAAGTCCGATATTTTTACATAATCTGATTACTTTTTCACGCAAACTATCTTCTCGTAATTCGTCTGTCACTCCTTTGCCGATATTTTTTTTGACTTCTCCTATTTCTTTTGCAATGTCTGTTCTGGTTTTTAGTAACTCTATCATTTGGAGAGTTACTTCATCCATTTTATTCCTAAGATCATTGATTTCTGACATTTTCTTATAATGTGGGTTTGATTACTCCTGAAAGTAGTGCATGGTCTGCAATCGTTAAAGCTACAAGTGAGTCTACTACAGGTGGAGCTCTTGGTACTACGCATGGATCATGCCTTCCTTTGACTTGAAGATCAGTCTCTTTTTTTGTTTTAATGTCGACTGTTTTTTGTTTTTGAGCAATTGATGATGCTGGTTTGAATGCAATTCTCATTGTAATTGGCATCCCATTTGAAATGCCACCAAGAATTCCGCCTGATCTGTTTGTTTTTGTTATTATTTTTCCCTTTTTGATTGTATACAAGTCATTATTTTGAGAACCATATAATTCCGAACCTTTGAATCCTGAACCAAATTCAATTCCTTTGACCGATGGTATAGAAAAAATTGCCTTACTCAAATCTGATTCTAATGAACTAAAAATTGGCTCTCCTAACCCTACTGGAACATTTGTTGTAATTGATTCTATAATTCCTCCAAGCGAGTCCCCTTTTTTTCTTGCATCTAGAATACTTGCTCTCATATCTTTTGCAGTCTTATTCTCTGGACATCTGACTTCATTTTTGTAAATTGATTTGATCATTTTTTCATTGAATTCCCTCTCCATCTTTATTTTTCCAATTTGTGATGTGTAGGAGTTTGTTTCGATACCTAAAGTTACTTTTAGTAATTTTCTTGCAATTGCGCCACCCATTACGTGAGTTGCAGTAAGTCTTCCTGAGAATCTTCCTCCCCCTCTATAATCATTATAATGATTGTATTTTACCATGGCAGGATAATCTGAATGTCCTGGTCTTAGCTTTGTTTTCAAATTTTCATAATCTTTTGATTTTTGATCACTGTTCCAAATTACCATTGTAATTGGCGCTCCTGTGGTGTGTCCTCTAAACACTCCTGAAATTATCTCTACGATATCTCCTTCTTTTCTTTGTGTTGAAATTAGATTTTGGCCTGGTTTCCTAAGGTCTAGCATTTTTTGAATATCTTTTTCATCAATCTCCAATCCTGCAGGACATCCGTCTAAAACTGCACCAACTGATTTCCCATGACTTTCCCCAAAACTTGTTAAAACAAGACGCTGGCCAATAGAACTTCCCGGCAACATATTATCAAAGTTAAATGATGCTTATAATTCCTCATTCTGATTTTTTCAATTCTTCTAATCTGTTTTCTACAGATCTCAAATGATTTGTTACAGGTTGTTAATTTTTACAAAATAATATCTAATTATATGAAATATTTATATTATATTCTTAAATATCAGAATAACCTATATTGTATATGAAAAAAAGTGCAAATTTTAAAGCATAATTTGCGCGGCTCTGCGAAAAAGACATGTTATCTACGCAAAAGCGTAGTGGGTGAGGAGAATGCTTTTCACTCTATACAGGGTCGCGCCATTTACCTCTAAAGTTAATTTTTTTAAAATTTTTATTTTGTAACTTGGATTTTTGCACCAAGGCGTTTCATCTCTTCTACGAAATTCGGATATGATACTTTGACTGATTCTGGATCTGTTACGGTACAGTCTCCGACATACATCCCTGCAATACAAAACGCCATAAATAATCTATGATCATTTTCTGCATTCAATTCAGCACTGTTTAATTTCCCCGATGATTCTAAAATCATCCCATCTTCTTTCTCTTGAATTGTGATTCCTAGTTTTGTGATCTCTCTTGTGATGATTGCAATTCTGTCTGTTTCCTTTAATCTTGCATGTTTTACATTAATGATTTCGATAGGTTTTGATGATTTTAATGCCAATATTGATAGTGGTGGAAGAAGATCTGGTGAATTACTCAAATCAAATTTCCCCCCATTTAGTTTTTCAGGCGATTTAATTTTGATTTCATCATCATCGATAATTACTGAAACACCTAATTGTTCTAAAATATCGATAAAAACTTCATCTCCCTGTGGTAAATTTCCAATGTTTCCTTTAATCGTAATTTCTTCCCCATTAAGAGTAGTAGCTGAAAGAAGAAGAGCTAAACTTGAAAAATCTATTGGAACTGTGAATGTAGCTTCTTTGTAAATTTGTGGTGCTATGTTATATTTTTTGTATGGGATTAATGTTTGGACTGACACACCAAATGTTCTCATCACTGCAATTGTGGCATCAAGATATGGTTTCGATACCAAGTTTCCTTCAATTGCTAGATTGATCCCTTTTTCAGTCAGTGGTGCACAAATTAGTAACGATGAGATAAATTGACTGGAAAAATTTCCTGGAATTGTCACATCTCCTCCTAAAATTTTTCCTTTAATTCTGATTGGAGGTTTTCCATCTGTTGAATAACATTGTGCTCCAATGCTTGTTAGTGCATCTAAGAGTGACTGCATGGGTCTTTTTTGAAGACTCGAGTCTCCAGTAAGTGTAATCTCATCGGAGAATAAGCTAGCAATGCCTGCAGCAATCCTTATTGTTGTACCTGAGTTTTCGGTATTGATTTCAGGGACATTTGTGCCTATTTTTATTGGATTTTTGACAATAATTGACGAATTCTCAATTTCAATTTCAGCTCCAAATTTTTTACATGCATCGATTGTTGCAATGGTATCTGCTGAGAGTAATATGTTATCAACTCTGCTATTTTTTCCTGCAAGTGCTGCAAGAAAAATTGCTCTATGTGTATAACTCTTGTTTGCTGGGCACGATACTATTCCGGATATTTTTGATTTTTCAACTTTACACTTCATTTACTTTTGCCTTCTCATTACTAATTCTCGAAACTATTACATTTCCCTCCAATGTCGAAAATATTTTTTTGATGGTAGATTCGTTTTCTTTTTTGACTACTGCTGCAATGGACGGTCCATTGCCTGAAACAGACGCTGCTAGTGCCCCCTTTTCAATTAGGTCTGTGATTATTTTAGGATCCGAATTTAAAATTGATGCTGTTGCTAGTCCATTTACTGTCATAGCTTCCCAGTAGTTTGCCTTTCTTGCTAACTCCCATGCAATTTCAAATACGGGTGATAGAATTTTCAATTTTTTTAGATTTCCTCTTTTTCTATTTTTTGGAATAAATATCACTGCAACTAAATCTGATGGCCCTTTTTCGAAACGAATTCTTTTTTTCTTTGCGTTATCTGTGACATTAAATCCTCCGTAATAACAAGAACATGCATCGTCATATGCTCCAGTAATGCTGACTTTGGATTCTATTGATGCCTCTACTCCTGCTAGCAATATTTGCTGATCTGTAAATTTTGGTTTGAATATTTTTGTACATGCTAAAGCAACTGCCGATGAAATTGCACTTGAACTTTTGAGACCATACCCTGTTGGAATTTCAGATTCGAGTGTAATGGTAATTTTATTTTGTTCTAAATCTTTTTTTGAAATTATTTTTTCAACCGTTTTATTGATTAACCGTGAACTGAGACTTTTATTTTCAGATTGAATTATGATTCCTTTGCCTGGACTGGTTTCAACTGTGGCTTCTACCTTTAAGGCAATCCCCAATGTCGCCCCTTTTTGGTTTGCAATGGCATTTACAAGTGAAATTGCTCCATGGACGGTAGCTTTTGCTTTTGCCATCAAAATCCTCCTAAGAGTGCTTTCTTCATGGCATTATAAGGTGCTTCTATGCCGTGCCAAATTTCAAAGGCTCTGATTGCTTGACCTAATAACATCTCATAGCCAAAAATTATGATGGCATTTTTTTCTTTTGCTTTTTTAATAAAATCTGTATTGATTGGCATGTATACAATATCATAAACAATTGTTTTTTCATTAATTCCTTCTAATGATATTGAACTTGATTCATTTTTTAGACCTATTGATGTTGCATTGACAATGATGTCATAATTTTTTGCAGTATCTTTCACTTCTTCTATTGTAATTGCATCTGCATTCAAACCAATTTTCTCAGAAAATTCTGCAATCTTTCTTGCATTTTCTAATGTTCTATTTGCAATTGTAATGCTTTTTGCTTTCTCTTTTGCAAATCCTGCAACAATTGCTCTTGCTGCCCCTCCTGCACCAAGCAAGAGAACTTTTTTGTTTGCAATGTCTAATTTCTTTTTCTTAAATGGATCCAAAAATCCATCCATATCTGTGTTGTATCCTTTAAGAATGCCGTCTTTATTTGTAACCGTATTCACTGCTCCAATTAAGCTACACGATTCGTCAGTTTTATCCAAATATTTCATCATCTCTATTTTATGTGGAATTGTAACATTGAATCCATCGATCTTTATTTTTTTAATCCTTCAATGCCTCCCTCCAACTCTCCTTTAGGAATTCGATATGCAATGTACGATGCATCTAAATTCAACTCTCTGAATGCTGCACTGTGAATATTTGGAGATAGTGAGTGATCAATAGGATCTCCTATAACTGCAAATGATTTTCCCATCTTAATTTCTTGAGTGGCATGATTGATTTAAACTCTCAACTGTAGTTCTGATTAATTTTTTAAATTCGTAATTTTCTTTATTTCATCAACGCTGAACTGTCCTGGCGCCACAGCTTTTCCTAATGAGACATATGTGTAGGGGCTGCCTAAATATAGGCATAAAATTCGTGAAATTCTACCTAAATCACCCATTGCAAAAGAAATTAAGTTATTTTTCCTTTTTTTACTATATAGCTCAAGCATTCTAGTTGAGTCATCGGTTGATTTTGCGGTGCAAACAATTTTTACATTGGATGAGAACTTGCTCATCTGATTCATTTTCTTTTTTAGTTCTGCAATACTTGGTGTTTTCTTGAAATCATGCCATGATACTAGTAATTTTGTATTTGCTTTTTTTAGATATTTCACTAATGATGGGTTTTTCTTTAATGTGTCAAATTCAACATCCAGTAAATAAGGTGAATACTCCGCAATTAATTTTAAAATAGCAATTCGTTCTTTTTCATTTCCTTTGAATTTACCTCCTTCTGTTTTTGGTCTTAATGTACACACTATTCTTTTAAGATCTTTTTTGATTATTTCTAGTGCCTCCGGCACTTGCTCTGTCTTTAAAAAATCAAATCTGACTTCAACGAAATCTGACTTTGTTAGCGCAGTCTTTAGTATTTGTTTTATTTTATTTGGTGTTTCCTCTGCAATGGATACACATGTTTTGTATTTCATTTTATTTTTCTAATATGTACTCATCAGAAACTTCCATTCCGAAATGTCTTCCAGTTGCTGGTTTTGCGTGTACCATAACAGTGTCTCCTTTTTTTAGATGTGTTACTGATACTAGTTGTCCATTTGGTCTTACAAATCGAATAGTTTCAGCATCTTGTGCTATAATGCCTCCTATTTCTCCTCCTACAGAAGCTTTAATCATTAACATTGGTCTTCTTTCTATTTTTGATCTTCCTACAGTTGCTCTTCTTGCTTTTCCTTTAGAGTTAAGAATCAGTACTTCCGAACCAGTTTCAACTTCTGATAAATAATTAGTGGTTCCATCAGGAGAAAGTGTATAGCAATGAACTGCCCCTGCATTTACTCTAAATGGTCTGGGTGATGTAAATGATGATCCTACTGATTCATTATGTACTAAAAATAAAAAGTTTGATCTGCTGCCAATTAACATCCCTTCTCCTTTATGCAATATTGATGCTGTATCTACACATACTCGTTCTCCATCGCCTACTTCTTTAATTTCTATGATTTTGGCTGGTTTCATCTCAAAACTTCTTGTTCCGAGATAGACCATAGCCTCTCTGACTTCGGTAATTGATGAAGTGCTGAAAATTACTCCGTCTACTCCTACTTCTAAAATTGAGAACATCTTTCTTACTTCTTCAGGTGTTCTTGCTATTGCAAAAATTTTGGTATGAATTTTGTGTAGTTTAGCAATGATGTTTTCTAAAGGAATTATTTTCCAATCTTTTACCTCTACAATGACAAAATCTAAACCTTGTTTGGCAATGGATAGAATATTTTCAATGTCTGAATTTGACAATACTTGAAATTTTCTTCCTATTTTCTTACCTTTTGGTTTAACACTACCTTCTTTTTCCAGTACGACATAATTTGATGAACTGGATGGAAAAACCGTTTGAAGTTTGGTTTTTACTTTGGTCAGTTTTTTTGGATCAAGATATACCATCTTTACCCCCTCCGCTTCTAATTGAGGAAGAAATTTGGATAATTGTGTTTGGTTCACTTTCGGTGAAATTATTAATTCTCTTGTCTTACTCAATTTTTTTCAGTGCTTCCTTTGCAGTTCCTTTTCTGAAAATTATTTCAGCTAATGCTTCTACCATTTTTTCAGGTGTTTTATGTGCAAAGATG
>NZ_AEXL02000104.1 GCF_000242875.2 Candidatus Nitrosopumilus salarius BD31
TTCCAAAACATGATTGATCATTCTTTATAATAATTTTAATGGAACTGAGCATAAATTTTTTCTGCCAACCCAGGGCTAATACCATCAACTTGTATCAGTTCGTCTATGCTAGCATTTTTTACCCCATCTAATCCACCAAAGCGCGTTAATAACGCCTTCCGGCGCTTTGCACCTACGCCTTCAATATCTTCCAAAGTGGATGTTATTCTGGCTTTTGCACGTTTTGCGCGATGCCCAGTAATCGCAAAACGATGGGCTTCATCTCTAATCTGCTGCAACAAATGTAAACCTTTATTGTCCTGTTCTAAATTCAGCATCTCTCCTGTATCAGAAAAAATCATTGTTTCTAATCCTGGTTTACGTTCCTCGCCTTTAGCAATCCCAATCAGCAAAATATCATCGAGACCAACTTCATGCATGACTTCTACTGCAATACCCAACTGACCCTTGCCTCCATCTATAAACACTAAATCAGGGCGAACCCCCTCACCCGCTGCTACTTTCTTATAGCGACGCGTTAGAACATCTCGCATCGCAGCATAGTCATCACCTGGTGTAATACCTTTAACGTTATAGCGCCTGTATTCACTGTTCTGCATATCCCCTTTATCAAAAACCACACAGCTACCTACTGTTGCCTCACCCATCGTATGACTAATGTCAAAACACTCAATACGTTCTACTGTTTCAGCTAGATGTAATGCTTCTCTTAGTGCGACCAATTTAGCAGCTTGATTTGCCGAGCTGGCAGCACGTTGACTAAGTGCCAACTCTGCATTAGTTTGTGCCATTTTCAACCAGATGCGCTTATCACCGATAGCATTGTTAATAATCCTAATTTTACGATCTGCCTGTTCTGAAAATATTGCAGCAAAGCCCTTAGCATCAATGTCGACGCCGCATACAATTAATGGTGGCGTATTTTGTGCTATGTAGTGCTGCGTTAGAAAAGCCTCAACTGTCTCTATTAAGGTTGCATCCTGACTATTTTTGGGGAAAAAGCTTTTATCACCGATATGCCGCCCGCCACGAATCATCACCAAATTGATACAATGTTGTCCGTGTAAACTAGCGCATGCGACCACGTCAGCGTCAGATACACTGAAGTCACTCACAAACTGCTTCGCTTGCACCTGCCTAAGGGCCTGTATGCGGTCCCTGAATACAGCAGCAGACTCATATGCCTGGGTCTGCGCCGCTCTATTCATTTTCTCGCCCAATGTATTCAATACCTCATTTGCTTTCCCTTGCAAGAACATCGCAGCATGTTGAACATCATGCTGATAATCTTCGACACTAATGTAATCGACACAAGGTGCAGTACAACGCTCTATTTGATATTGCAGACAAGGTCTTGTTCTATTAGAGAACACAGAATTCTCACAGGTGCGTAATTTGAATACTTTTTGTAATAATTGAATGCTTTCGCGCACGGCAGTACTACTGGGGAACGGCCCAAAGTATTGTGTATGCTTTCTTTGTGCACCGCGGTGAAAAGCTAGTCGCGGATATGCATCTCCAGTTAGTGCGATATATGGATAAGATTTGTCATCCCTGAACAATACGTTATAACGAGGCATCATATTTTTGATAAGATTACTCTCTAACAGCAACGCCTCCGCCTCTGTCCGTGTTACTGTCGTCTCTATATCTTCAATTTGAGAGACCATCATACGTGTTCTGGGACTAGGTATATTTTTATTAAAATAACTAGATACGCGTTTTTTAATATCCTTCGCTTTGCCAACATAAATAACAGCACCTTCGGCATTTTTCATGCGATAAACACCAGGCAAATTAGGCAGATTTTTTAAAATTGGCTTCGGATCAAACATCGACTAATTTTAACAGCTAATACAAAAGTAATGCATTAATGACCCTCATTTGTGTACTTCATATCGAGTCAAAACTA
>NZ_AEXL02000103.1 GCF_000242875.2 Candidatus Nitrosopumilus salarius BD31
TTTCTGCCATATGTAACTCCTTTAGCTCCTGCAGTCATAGCATCTTCAGTCATTTGAAGAATATCTAAATCTGTTTTTGCTTTTGGTCCCCCTGCAATAACAATTGGAACTGGTGTCGTCTTTACAATTTTTGCAAACGAATCAATATCTCCTGTATATAGTGTTTTAACAATATCTGCACCACATTCAGCTCCAATCCTTGCAACATGACCTACAATTTCTGGATCGTGTGGATCTTTGATGTTCTCTCCTCTTGGATACATCATTGCTAAAAGAGGCATTCCCCACTTGTGACATTGATCTGCAGTCATACCAAGCTGTTCTAACATCTCTGGTTCCTCTTTACCTCCAATGTTGATGTGAAGTGAAACTCCGTCTGCTCCCATTGCAACTGCTTCTTTGACAGTACCTGTCAGCATTTTTCGATTAGGTGATAATGATAATGATGTACTGCTTGAAAAATGAACTAAAATTCCTACTTTGGTTGGTTTTGGTAATGCTTTGATAATTCCTTTGTTAATAATTACACTAGTGAGTCCATGTCCTTCACATTTGTAAATTATGTCTGCTGGGTTTTCAAGACCTTCAATAGGTCCATTTGAGATTCCATGATCCATTGGAATGCACAACATTTTTCCTTTTCTAAGAATACGACTAAGTCTGATCTGATTTCCTGTTACCATGATTTGATCTGATTTTTGTGCCCTACTTAAAAATAACGTGAATCTTTGAACTCTCATTTCTTAAAAATTGAGCACAAATCACTCATTTTGTTTAACTCTTTTTTGTTAATTATTCCTGTCAAGGATTAAATAGAAATTCTAAAGGATGAAGATTACTTGAGTCAGACTACTGAGCAGATACAAAAAAGCGATATTAAAGATATTTTAGAAAATTCTCTAAATGGCAAAAGACCTTCACCCGAAGATTGTTTGAGGTTATTAGAATCTGACGATGTTCATCTGATGGGCCTTGTTTCTGGACATCTTACAAGAAAACAGTTTGGCAAAAAAGCATCATTTGTGAATAATATAATTTTGAATTATACCAATGTCTGCATTACTGATTGTAAATTTTGTGCATTTTACAGATCTCCTGGCGCTGAAGATTCTTACACTCTAACTCTTGATCAAATTGAATCTCGAGTAAAAGCTGCTTATGGAATGTTTAAGATCCGCCAAGTTTTGATTCAAGGTGGGCATAATCCAAATTTGAAAATCGAATATTATGAAGATGCATTTAGAATGATTCGAGAGAAATTCCCTGAAGTTGGAGTTCATGGATTATCGACATCTGAAATTGACATGATTGCGAGAGTTGAGAAATCCTCTACAAAAGAAATTTTATCTAGATTAAAAGATGCAGGTTTACAATCCATGCCAGGAGCAGGTGCTGAAATCTTAACTGATTCAGTTAAAGAAATTATTAGCCCAAAGAAAATTTCTAGTGATGCTTGGATTAGAATCATGGATGAAGCACATTCTCTTGGAATTCCATCTTCTGCAACAATGATGTATGGTCATGTAGAAAATAATAATGATGTTGTTGAACACTTTTACAAACTTGTAAAACTACAAGAAAAAACTAAAGGATTCATGGCATTTATCCCCTGGAATTTTGAACCGAATAATACTTTGATGCATGAAGAAGGGATTGTTGAATATGGAACTGGTGGAATACAACTATTGAAAATGATTGCCATTTCTCGATTAGTGTTTGATGGATTAATCTCCCATATTCAATCATCGTGGTTAACCAATGGCGTTGGAATGGCTCAATTAGCATTACAATATGGGGCTGATGATTTTGGTGGCACTCTCATTGGAGAAGAAGTAGTTTCATGCACAGGAGCACGCTCTACTGAACTTACTGACAAAATAATTATGGATGCAATTCATCAAATCGGATATCAGGTAGAAGAACGAGATAATTTTTACAATCCTGTATCTGCACTATAATCCGTAATTGGACCACTTGGAATCTACTAAATTCTTTGTTTTATCATCTACCTTCACTGTTTTCTGAATTTCTCTTTCATATCCCTCTTCTTTTGTTTTCTGAGTTGCATCAATTCCCATCTTGGAACCCAGATTCACAAGTGGTGATGCAGGGTCAAGTGTATCTGTTGGAGTATTGTTGATGATGGTCGTGTCTCTTGCTGGATCTGCTCTTGTAGTAATGGCCCAAATTACATCGTTGATATCGTGTACGTTGATGTCTTCATCTACTACCACAAACATCTTGGTTAGTGAAAGTTGTCCCATTCCCCATAAACCCATCATCACTTTTTTTGCCTGACCTGGATATCTTTTTTTGATTGACATGATAGCAAATCCTTGGAACCAACCTGCAGCTGGCATGCTGAAATCTACTACCTCTGGATGGAACATTTGAATTAGTGGTAAAAATGAACGCTCGATAACTTTTCCAATATATGCATCTTCAAGAATTGGTTTTCCAACAACTGTTGTGACATACACTGGATTTTTTCTACGCATTATTCCTGTTAGTGTAAAAGTTGGATATGGTTCAACTGGTGTATAATATCCTGTATGATCTCCAAATGGTCCTTCGTCTCTAATGTCTGCAGGATCCACATATCCTTCTAAAACAATTTCTGCATTTGCCGGAACATCCAAATCAATTGTTTTGCATTTCACCGTTTTGATTCCCTCTTTTCTTGTGATTCCTGCAAACAAGTACTTGTCCAATCCTTCTGGGACTGGTGCAATTGATGAAAATATTGTCGCAGGATCCCCTCCGATGATTATTGCTGTTGGGATTTTTTCTCCCATGTCTTTTGAAATATCGCTGTGATGAGCTCCTCTTTTGTGTTTTTGCCAATGCATCAACGCATGTGTTTTGTCAACTATCTGCATTCTGTACACTCCTAGATTTCTTACTCCTGTTTTGGGATGTTTGGTTGCAACTAATCCTAAAGTGATGAATCTGCCTGCATCATCTGGCCATGATTTTAGAATTGGTATGTTGTCAAATGTTGCATCTTTTGATGAGATTTCTGTTACTGGCCCACTTGTTTCTAATTTGGGAAATGATGCTGTCATCTTTGAAAGTTCTGGAAGTTTTTTAATTTTATTTAATAATCCTGACGGCATATCCATTTTTGTCATGTCTGCAATCCTTTTGCCAATTTCTGTAAAGTCTGTCATTTCTAATCCAATCTCCAACCTCTTCATGGAGCCAAATGCATTTCCTAAAACTGGCATGTCGTATCCTTTTACATTTTCAAAAAGAATTGCAGGACCATTAGAATACATCTCTCTTCTCAAAATTTCTGCAATTTCTAAATCCGAATCTACTTCAGTTTTTACTCTTTTTAATTCCCCGTGTTTTTCAAGCTCTGTTATGAATCCCTGTATGTCTTCTATTGCCACAAACCCTCTGAAGCCCGTTCAAGTATAAGCTTAACTCGTTTTCAAGAAAAGCATATTTCATTTAATTTCTTTCAACAGCTGTTATTTAATTATCATTTTAGACTAAAAGCAATGTTGGCTGACACTAAATGTGCTGTTTGTAATGGAAATGGAGTTATAGAATTACTTGGTTCTGAATGCCCTTTTTGCAATGGTACTGGCGAACCCAACAAATCTGCCAAATCCTATTTTGAATCTCATATCTGCCAATGTATTTTCCTTGATAGAAAGAGTTGCCCTTTATGTGGAAAGCGATGTCATCATGATACTCCCAACAAACCAAAAATTCTGTTAAGTCCTGATTAATCTACATTGGTGGAAGCTCAGTTTTTCTGTCATGTCCGCCTGAACCAAATTTACAATAAAAACACAGTTCTGACTCCATGTACTTTAACTGTTCGACTTGAATTGCTCCAAGTTTTAGAGCAATCTTTGTAAGAATTTTATATTTTAATGGCATTGCAGGGATCACCTCTTCCATGTAAACTCTGTAATGATCTGGACAAAACTTGAGTGTGACTTTGGATGGCTCTTTGCCTTTTTGATTTACCTGTTTTGTAAAATTGATCTGTTCTCTGATGTATTCGTGTTTTGGACATGGGCAATCTTTTCCCCCAGGATGTTTGTATGCTGGTGTGTTCTTCCAATCAAACTCAGGATATTCTTTTTCAAAGTCATCCATGCACACAGTATGCCATTTATGCATATAAAACTTGATCAAAATTAATTGCAGAAATCAACCCAAATGTACATAAACCCCGGATTATTCAATCAGATTATGGCAGCTGCTAAAAAGCAAACAAAGCAAGATCTTGAAAACAAGATTGCCCAATTAGAAGCAAAGCTAAATCAACTTTCTACTCAGTTAGAGGCCAAGCCTGCACCAAAACCTGCAGAGACAAAACCTGCAGAGACAAAACCTGCAGAGACAAAACCTGCAGAGACAAAACC
>NZ_AEXL02000102.1 GCF_000242875.2 Candidatus Nitrosopumilus salarius BD31
TCAGACAAAAGAACATCTTTTAGCTCTTCAAACACTTGGAATTCAACAAATTGTTGTTGTTCAAAACAAAGTTGACCTACTCTCTTATGATGAAGCTCTTACAAATTATCAAGATATTACAAAATTTGTGAAAGGAACTTATGCTGCAAAGGCACCGATAATTCCAATATCTGCACAATCTGGATTAAACATCGATGCATTGATTGGTGCAATAGAATCAACAATCAAAACTCCTGACAGAGATGAAAAAGCGGATACAGTAATGCATGTTTTACGTTCTTTTGATGTGAATAAACCCGGAATAAAATTAAAAGACATTAAGGGTGGTGTAATTGGTGGAAGTCTAACCCAAGGGATTTTTAATGTTGGTGACGAAATTGAGATAAAGCCAGGTATCATGAATGAGAAAAAAAAGTCATATGAACCATTACTGACAGAAATTACATCATTAGGAACTGCTGCCGGAATTGTAGAATCTGTAAAGCCTGGCGGTCTAGTGGCTATTGGAACAAAATTAGATCCATCTATGACTAGAAGTGATTCCTTTATTGGCTCAGTTATTGGCAAACCTGGAACGCTACCTGAAAATTCTATAGAGTTAAAATTGGAAGTGAGTCTTTTTGATTCTGCAGTAGGCGCTACTGAGGATATTAAAGTTCAACCAATTCAATCAGGAGAATTACTTCGACTAAACATTGGAACTGCACCAATACTAGGTAAGGTTACCAAAGTAAAATCAAAAAATATAGAAATTGAACTTAGAAGACCTGCCTGTATCTTTGAAGGAGGTAATGTAGCAATTAGCAGAAGAATTGCTGAAAGATGGAGACTTATTGGTGCAGGAATAGTTGGTTGAAGTACTCTGTGATACAAATTTCCTTATTCATCTAGCAACTAGAAGAATCAAAAATATCAATAATTTGGATGTAGAAATAGGTCCAATTACTTTTGTTGTACCTCAAGTTGTAAAAAATGAATTATCAAAATTAGCAAATAATCCAGAAAAAAAACAAGATGTTCAATCCACTCTAAATTATATAAAAAATTTTAAAACAATCCCTATTCTTGGTACATTTGCAGATAAAGAATTACTAGATTATGTTTCATCTAACAGAGTAATTGTTGCCACCATGGATAAAGAATTAAAAAAACAGATCAAAGAAAATGGCAGTTCAGTAATGTCATTTTCAAATGATAAGATAGTTTTAGAATCTTAGAAATCTTTAACTTTAAGTGACTAGTAATTTTTAATGTGGATTCTTTATCTCTAGAAAGTTCAGCATTTGAAAATAGAGGAGTAATTCCTAGACAATATGGTTATAAAAATGGAAATAACAGTCCTCCTCTAAAAATTAAGGGAATTCCAGAAGACACAAAATCATTGGCTTTGATCATGGATGATCCAGATGCAATGGGAGCTGTTGGAAAAATATGGGTTCATTGGATTTTATGGAATATTTCTCCAAACACCAAAGAAATTACTGAAAACATCATACCTGTAGATTCACTTGAAGGCGTAACTGATTTTGGTGAAATTGGTTATGGTGGTCCCGCCCCACCTGATAAAGAACACACTTACGTTTTCAAATTGTATGCTTTAGATACGCATCTTTCTCTAAACAAAGGAGCAACTAAAGCAGATATTGAAAAATCCATGAAAAATCATATTATATCTGAAACAAAACTTGAAGGAAGATATGCTCCATAATCTTTGCTCTGAAGAAAGATATCAAACTTTTTCATAAAGAGTAATAAACAGATCTAAATGATGAAAAATGTTGAATTCAAATTCTAGCTTACTTTCAATTGGAAAATTCGAATTAAAATTTAAACATCTTTTAATCATAGGAATTCTCTCATTATCTTTTTCAATTTCATTTTTAATTAGATCACAGCCAGCAGGGTTTGGTTGGGAATTAAATGAGTTTGATCCTTTCTTTAACTATAGGGCAACCCAATACATTGTTGATAACGGAATTAATGCATATTTTGAATGGAATGATGATCTGAGTTGGTATCCTATTGGAAGAGATGTCTCAGAAACTTCTCAAGTTATGTTGCATTTAACAGCAGCTGTAACTTATTGGATGTTTGGTGGTGGTGGAAATCTTTATGATTTTACAATTTTGTTTCCAGTAGTTTTTGGTTCTTTAACTGCTATTGTTATATTTGCTCTAGTTCGGATAATTGGAGGAACCACTGCAGGCCTATTTGCATCATTACTGTATTCAATTTCACTACCTATTATTATTCGAGGTCAAATTGGTTGGTTCAAATCTGAACCGCTTGGCTTGTTTTTTGGTACTTTGGCAATTTATCTATTTTTGAGTGGAATCAAATCAAAAAATAATAAAATTGCAATTGGCAAACTTATTTTTGCTGGCATCTTCTTTATCTTCAGTCTATCTGCTTGGGGCGGAGACCAATTTTTCATTGTTCCTATAGGGATTTTTTTACTTACATTGCCTTTCTTACGAACAGATCATAAATTTTTGATGTGGGCTATCCCACTTTTCACCTCTTCTTCAATTTTCACGTCACTTGCATTTGAAAGATTGGGGACACATTTTATCATGGGTTTGGGGGGTTTATCGTTAATTATACCTACAATTTTTCTAATAATTTGTATAATTATACAGAAAAAGAGTAAAGAAAATACTAAAAATAGAAATGGCTTATTTTTTCTGGCAGCAATCCTGATAATCGGTTCAACTTTTCTTATGATAAATGCAGAAGCAAATTTTATTCCTCTTCCATCTCACAGATATCTAAATGCAATTAATCCATTTTTAACAACTACTGATCCACTTGTAGATTCAGTTTCTGAACATGCAACCACTACCATTGCACAATCATTTCTCTTTCATTCGATATTGATGATATTTGCAGGTTTAGGTATTTGGTTAATTCTAAAAAATTCTAAAAAATCTACTCTAATAAAAAATGACATGATATCTTTTTCATTAATACTCGGGTTAACCGGAGTTTACGTAAGTTCTGCATTTGTTAGATTAGAAGTATTTGCATCATTTTCAATCATTATCCTATCTTCCTTAGGATTGTCATTGTTAACAAAAGAAATTTTCGTTCATAAAACAGAAATTAATAAATTAAAAAATATTGCTATAAAGTCACCTTTTGTTATTGGTTTAATTATTTTATTGGCTCTCCCACTTATTTTTCCTGCTCAAGGTAATACGCTTTCTGTTACCAATAACCCCCCCACTATTCTAAACGGTGGAAGTGCATATCAGATAAGTACAACAGATTGGAACGATTCCCTGGCGTGGATTAAGAACAATACTCCTAAAGACTCAGTTATTGCTGCTTGGTGGGACTATGGATATTGGATTCAAACCAAAGCAGACAGAGCTACACTAGCTGATAATTCTACTGTTCACACTAGTAGAATTCAAAATATTGCCAAAATGTTACTTAACACTCTTGACAATGCCTGGAATTCCCTTAATGAAATGCAGTCTGATTATGTCCTTATTTTTGTAGCCGGTCAAAGATTAACTGTTGATAACAATGGTTCTGAACCGCTTTATGTCTTATCAGGGGGCGGAGATGAATCAAAGAAACAATGGTTTATGAGAATAGCTGATGAACCCTTAGCTAAATACCTCTATTCAGATGGAATTAGTGGAACTGATTATTTTTGGAATGAGACATTATTGGGTCAAATGATCCCATTTACTCCATTGGCATATGTGAATTTTCAAACTGATCAACAATCTGCAACGTACCAACCAGGATTTACTGCAGTATATTCCAAAGATATCAAATTTCCTGCAGATGGAAACGGTCCGTTGAGATTGGTATATTCATCACCTAGTTTTGATGTTGAGAAAGGCGGCCAAGTAATTGGTGTGTTTATTTATGAAGTAAACAAAGATTATGTTCCATTGAATTAAATTTCTAATTGTATCTCTCAGCTAATCTATATCGCATATATTTATCATCTGGTGAAAATTTTGCAGGATGTACTGATATTGTTTCTTCTCCACATTTTGGGCATTTTTCTTTTAAAGTATAATGATTACACTTTGAACATTTTCTTAATAGGAATCTCATTTTAATTATCTCTTGTTTTCTTTGATTCTTCTCTAGTAAATTTGAATGATCCTTTCTTCTTTTCTATATTAGTTTGAATTTCCTCAATAATTGGTTTTAATGATTTTTCAGCAGATTTAAAATCCTCTGAAGTAATCGAGAGTCTGTATTTTGGAGCGCCCAAGTATGTGATGTCTATTGTAGGATCTTTTTTCAGCACATCGAGTAATGCTTTTTTAATTATTTCAACTCCATCTGATTTTTCACTTGTGATTTCCATAATTCCCCTGATTTCAACTGATGGTAGTTTTATTTTTGAACAAATTTCTTCAATTACTGATGCCGTTTTCTTTGCAAGTTTTAGTTCTTTTACAGATTCAATACCATTTCTTCCAATCTCTATGAATGCATCATAAACTGAATCAAATTTTGAATAGATACTGTCTTCTAATTTTTCTACCTCTTCATCTGTTAATTTTGCTTTTTCTTGGACATTTTGTAAAATTGTTTTTCCTTTTTCATACTTTTTAACTTCCTTCAGCTTTTGTTTTTTCTGATCTTTTGATACTTGTTTTAGTGATAAGTCAATATCACCTCGTTGAGTATTCACTTTCTTTACTAACAGAACTTTTTTCTCACCATCTCTTACAAATCTGCTTACAGATCTAATCCAACCTGGAGCAATTTCTGATATGTGTAAAAATCCTTGAATACCGCCATATTCGTCTAGTGTGACATATGCCCCATGGTCCATAACCTTTGTAACCGTGGCTAGAACAATCTCTCCTTGTTCAGGCATTTCTTGAATTTCAGTAGACATTTCTTCTAAAACTTATTCATGCGTAAATTAATGTTGCTGGTTAGAAATCAATTCCCTTCTTAGCTTTGATGCCTTGCTGAAATGGATGTTTAATTTCTTTCATTTCTGTAACTAGATCAGCTATTTCTATGACTTTGTCTTTGGCATAGTTTCCTGTTAACACTAAATCCATTTTTTGTGGCTTTGATTTGATTATGTTTAGAACATCATCTACTGAAATCAATCCAAGATTCACTGCATAATTGATTTCATCTAAAATAACTATGTCGTATTTTCCTGATTGAATTTTTTCATTACTAATTCTGACTGCTTCTTTTGCAATTTTTTCATGATCTTCTTTAGGGCTTTTATCATCAATAATACCGACAAATCCTTTGCCTATTGCAACCATTTCAAATTCAGGTTCAAGTCTTTTAGAAGAATCCATTTCACCATAGTGCCATGAACCTTTGATGAATTGAATCATACAAGTTTTTTTCCCATAACCTGTTGCTCGTAATACAATTCCCAACGCTGCAGTTGTTTTACCTTTACCTTTTCCTGTATAAACAATGGTTAACCCCTCTTTTTCCATAAATCATATTCAAAGAATCTTGGTAAAAACATTGGGTATTTTCAAAAATATATCAATTTAAATAAAAAATGATTCTAGTCATGCAAATTGCAAATTCCTAGAGTTGTAGTAACTGGTGTTACAAGTGGAGTTGGAAAGACATCCATTACATGTTCTATAATTTATGCATTACAAAAACGAGGTTACTCAGTACAGCCGTTTAAGGTTGGCCCTGATTATATTGATCCAAGTTATCTTTCAAGTATTTCAAAATCTGATACATACAACCTGGATGTTTGGCTAATGGGAAAAAATCATGTTTTGAATAGTTTTGTTTCAAATTCAAAATCAAACGTATCTGTAATTGAAGGTGTGATGGGTTACTATGATGGCTTTGGTGGTGATTCAAATTATGCTAGTACTCATCATGTAGCTTCAATCACGAAATCTCCTGTACTATTAATTTTAGATGCAAGTAAAACATCTCGTTCTATTGCAGCAACTGCGCTTGGATTTCAAAAATTTCATAGAAATTCACGAATTGCTGGTATAATTCTTAATAAAATAGGCAGCAAAAAACATGAACTTTTGTGTAAATCTGCATTAGAAAAAACTAAAATTCCGATAATTGGAATTATTCCAAAAAATCCTACTCTAAATTTAGAATCGCGTCATTTGGGTTTAATTTCAACATTAGATAAAGAAGCTCTGAAAATACAAATTGAAAAACTATCAAAATTAATTTCAAAATCACTTGACATTGATCAAATTATAAAAATTATGAAAAACCCAATTCCTTTGCCAAAAAAATCAAAATCTATAGACAAAAAAACAAAAACCACAATTGCAGTTGCCCTTGATACTTCATTTAATTTCTATTATCAAGATAATCTTGAATCATTACGTCGCGAAGGAGCAAATCTAAAATTCTTTAGTCCTGTTAATGACAAAAAAATACCAAAATGTGATGGACTCTATATTGGAGGCGGCTTTCCTGAAGTTTTAGGTAATTTACTTGAAAAAAACAGTATTATGAAAAAAACAATTAAAAAATTGGCTGAAGATAATCTTCCAATTTATGCAGAATGTGGCGGACTGATGTATCTTACAAAATCTATTGTTTCAGATGAAAAAAAACACAAAATGGTTGGTTTATTTGATGCTGAAACTAGGATGACAAAAAAAATGAGACTAAATTATACCAAGGGGAAGATCACTCTGAAAAATATTATCTCAGAAAAATTACATAATTTTCAAGGTCATGAATTTCATTATTCACAATTAGATTCAGTTTCATCTGATTCAAAATTTGTATACAATTTAGAGATTGGTGAGGGAATAAAAAAACATCAAGATGGGCTGTTTGAATATAACACTCTTGCTTCATACGGTCATCTCTATTTTGATAGTTCAAATTATGCCCAAGTTTTTGTTAAGAACTGTGTAAACTATTCAAGAAGCTGATTCTGCTCTAATAAGCTTGAAGATTGCATTGATTATAGCAGAAGCAGATGAGCTACCTCCCTTTCTACCAATATTTGTTATAAATGGCGCACCTTCTAACTTTGATAATTCTTCTTTTGATTCAGCAGCACAGATGAATCCAACTGGAATTCCAATTATTAATGCAGGTTTGGCAACACCTTCTTTTACCATCTGAATTACTTCTTGGAGGGCAGTTGGGGCATTACCGATGGCCACTATGCCTCCATCTATATCTGATTTAGCTATTCTCATAGATACCTGGGAACGAGTTTTACCTTCTTTTTTTGCCAATTCCATTATTTCTGGATTTGAAATATTACAGATTATGTTATTTTTAAAATCTTTAGGATTTTGTTTATTCAATCCTCCAATTACTCCATTAACATCTACTATTATGCTACAACCGTTTCTCAATGCATTCATGCCACTTTCAATTGCATCTTTGTGAAAAATTATTTTATTTTTACCTGCAAAATCAAAATCTGCTGTTGAATGAATTACTCTTCTGACAATTGGCCATTCTTTTTCATTATAATCATGTTTACCAATTTCATCTTCAATCATTTGCATACTTGCATCTTCAATTGATTGACCTTTTTCAGTTTGCATTTTCTACCTCTTTTGCTCTCTCTAATATCAAATCTATCATTTTCTGATCTGTTCCTAAATGTTTTGTAATGAAAGTTTCTTTAATGTTGGAATTTTTCAATGCTGGTATCAAATCATTATTAATATCAGTTTTTACATGTGCTCCTTCATGAAGAAAATAAAAAACAATTACTAATACTTTAGGATTATCTTTTTCACATTTTTTTACCCCTTCAAAAATATCTGGTTGTTCTATCTCTAACCAACACCTACTTACATTTCTGTATGATTCATTTAATCCATTAACAATATAGTTTAACGACATTTGTGCATTAGGATCTTTACTTCCATGCCCAATTATCATTACATCTACATCTTTTTTTGGAAGAGTTATCTGATTTTCTTGTAATGTTGTGGATATTCTATTTTCAACAATGTCTATCAAAGTTTTGTGCATGCTCATGGGTTTAGTTACAACAAATTTCACATCTGTATCTTTTTGGAATTTCATCACCTCAGTGACTGCATTTTTTACTTTTTTACCTGGATACAAAAAATAAGGAACTATGGTCAAAGAATCAATATCTTGTTTAAGGCATTTAGTAATTCCATCTTCGATATATGGTGGTTCAACCTCTAGAAAACAGAAATCAACAAACTCATAATTGCCTTTTGCATGAATTCCTTTGCAAATAGTCTCTAATTCTTCAGAAGCCTCTCTTTCTCTACTTCCTCTGTCAATTAATAATAATCCTTGTTTCAACTCAAAATCCTCGCTATTGCTATAGTCAAATTTGGTGGGAATTTCTGCTTTTCTACAATTAATTTCCCTCCAGAAACCTTGATAGCTGCAGCTTCAGATACACTTGCAGTTCCTTCAAACTCTCTTACAGTTTCTGATGGATTTGGGGCAGAAATCTCAGCTAAATCTTCTCTGTTAACATATTCTACAGGAATTCCCATTTCCTCTCCAAGATCTATTAGTCCTTGTACATCTTGTGGTTTTTTTATTGAAACAAGCTTTGCAATAGACTTTGAACTTAGCTTAAATTTTTCTAAACAAAATTCAAGTCCCTCTTTGATTGTTTCTTTTGTAGTATCCCAATGTAATCCGATACCCACCACTAAGCTTGGAGGCCGATATATTACAGACTCTTTAGATAACTCATCATCAATTATTTTATCAGAAATTATGAGATGTGCCTTAGAATTTGATTTTTTTAAATCTTGTAAATTTTCATAAATTGAAACATTTTTTGGCAATTCTTTATACCAATTTTTCTGACCAACATCTTGAAAAATACCTATT
>NZ_AEXL02000101.1 GCF_000242875.2 Candidatus Nitrosopumilus salarius BD31
GGTTCCTCATTTACCATATGTGCACTAATTTTAGTTACAATTGAATCATCATCAATTTTCCAATTAAATTCCCTTCCAACAAGATCAACTGCTATAGTATTGTTAACATCAGCTGCCGTAGTTATTACTGGCAAAGATCCTAATTTTTCTGCAATCTCTTGTGTGAGTTGATTAGCTCCTCCGATATGTCCTGATAATACACTAATTACAAAATTTGTTTTATCATCAATCACAATCACAGCAGGATCTGTCTTTTTATCTTTCAAATGAGGTGCAATCAATCTAATTACTGCACCCAATGAAAAAATACAGATCAAGGCATTGCTATTTTTAAAAAGTTCAACAATTTTCTCTGATGTAGGCTCAGAATACCATATGATCTCATTATCATCATTTGATAATTTTGAAGGACAAAAAATATTCCAATCTGGAAAAAGTTTTTTTAGATTCTGTCCAATTTTAATACCATTTTTGGTAATTGCAAGAACAGTAGTCTTCTCCATACACAAAACTTTACAACTTTAATAAAATACCTTACTCTTCTGATTTCCTAGCCAGAATATTCCCATCAAAATCAAACAATATTACATCCATTGGCACTTTTCCCTCTGAATGTTTTCGCATATGATTATACGTCTCACTACAAATTAATTCAAAAAATCCCTCAACATTATTCTTCTGAATTATCTCAGAAACATGTCTAGCTGTATTTGCTTTTTTAATACTCTCAATTACTTTCTCATTTGCATTTGCTCGTTTTGCTAGTTCTGAAAGAAAGTTCATGTCTACTTTTGAACCTTTGACATGAGTTTGTTTTACACCCGCTGCCATTTTTGCAAGTTTTCCAATAAATCCAACAACATATGCTTTTTTGATATTTTTTTTACTGCATTGTTGAATTGTATAACCTGAAAAATCACCCATCTGTACAAAACAATGTTCTGGTAAATCTACTATTTTCTTTGCATAATCTTCACTTCTTCCACCTGTTGTAAGAACTACAGTATCATTTCCCATGGCAATTGCAACATCCAAATTCTGTCTAATTGATGCGGCATAAGACGCTGTAGAAAACGGAATGACAATTCCACTTGTACCTAAAATAGAAATCCCATTTTTAATACCTAATCTTGGATTATCTGTTTTTGGTGCTAATTCTCTCCCTTTCGGGACAGATATTACAACTCGTAATCCGTTTTTTTCCAGAATCTTTTCACCTATTGATCTTAAATTTTCTTCAATCATTTTCTTAGGAACTGGATTTATTGCAGGTTTGTTAATTTCCAAACCTAATCCAGGTTTAGTAACAATTCCAACACCTTCCCCCCCATCAATGTCTATCTGATTCACTTTATTTGTAAACGATAACTCTACAATAATTTCTGCACCATGAGTAACATCAGGATCATCTCCACCATTCTTAATCACAGAGCATTTTGCTCTATTGGATTCAAATTCGCAAGAATTGATTGGAATTTCAATAAAAGATCGTTTTGGTAATAAAATATCAATTTTTTCAATTTTTTGTTGATTCATAATTGATAATAATGCAGATTTGGCTGCTGCCGTAGCCGAACTTCCAGTTGTATAACCTGTCTTTAATTTTGTCTTTTCTTCTTCCACATCCGTTGTATTCATTTTACTGTATTAACTCTTGTTTGATAATTTTCAAAGTCTTCTGCATAGATTTAAAATTAAAACTTATTTGATGTTATTATGGCTAAATCCAAGAAAATAGTAGTTACCGGAGCAAGAGGGTTTATTGCTAAACATCTTAGAAATTATTTGTCAGAAAATAATATTGATCTAATCTCAATATCTAGAAATGATTTTAAACAATTTAAAAATGAATCAATGATTGTCTCTGAAAATTATGATGAAAATATTCTCCTCCCAAAAATTAAGGATTCTGATGCACTAATTCATCTTGTTGGGATTGGCAATCAATCTGTTAATAATGATTATAACATGATAAATGTTGAACTCACAAAACATATTGTAAATTTATGCAAAAAAACAAAAATCAAAAAAATTGTTTATACAAGTGGTTTGGGTGTTTCATCAAATACATCCTTAGGATACTTTATTTCTAAATATAATGCAGAAAAAATAATTATTAATTCTGGCTTAAATTTTACAATTTTCAGACCATCATATATTGTAGGGAAAGATGATCATTTTACAAAATACCTTAAAAAACAAATTAAGACTGGAGAAATCAAAATTCCAGGCTCAGGAAATTACTCAATTCAGCCAATCTATATCGATGATGTAATACAAATAATTTCTCAGTCGGCAATTCAACCAAAATTCAAAAATAGGATAATTGATCTTGTGGGTCCTAAAAATATCACTTTTAAGCAATACGTAAAACTATTTTCTAAAGGAACCAAAACAAACATCAAAAAAATTGATTTAGAAGATGCCTATCGAGATGCCATTACAAATCCAAAATCAGATTTTGGAATTGATGATCTGAATATTCTGATTGGTGATTTCAGAGGAAATCATGAAAAACTAAGAAAACTTACTAAAATGAAATTTCACTCAATTGTTGAATTGTTAGAGTCCGGCAGATTGCTTTAATGTTTGAGCTTTGTCTGTCTTTTCCCAAGTAAATTCTGGCTCATTTCTTCCAAAATGACCGTATGAAGCAGTTTTTCTGTAAATAGGTCTCTTCAAATCTAATTGTGTTATGATTCCTGATGGTTTCATATCAAAATTATTTCTTACTAATTCTTCAATTTTATTCTCTGGAATTTTGTTTGTTCCAAACGTGTTAACATACAATGATACTGGTTCAGCTACTCCTATTGCATATGCGAGTTGTACTTCACATCTGTCAGCTAATCCAGCTGCAACAAGATTCTTTGCAATATATCTACACATGTAACATGCAGATCTATCTACTTTTGAAGGATCTTTTCCTGAAAATGCTCCTCCACCGTGTCTTCCAAATCCACCATAAGTATCAACAATAATTTTTCTTCCAGTTAAACCTGCATCCCCATGTGGTCCGCCAATTACAAATTTTCCAGTAGGGTTAATGTGAATTTTAATATCGTTATTCCAAAGATTTCCTAAAACTGGTTTGATTACTTTATCAATAATTTCACTTGAAATTTCCTCTTGAGAAACATCCGGTGCATGTTGTGTTGAAACTACAACTGTTTCAATTTTTGTAGGTTTGTTATCCTCGTATCTTACAGAAACTTGTGTTTTTCCATCAGGTCTTACCCATGTAAGAACATTATTCTTTCTTACTTCAGCTAGTTTCTGTGCTAATTTCTGAGAAAGTAAGATTGGCATAGGCATAAGCTCTTTTGTCTCATTTGTTGCATACCCAAACATTAGTCCCTGATCACCTGCTCCTTGCTCTTTATTTTCAGTTGCAGTAACACCTTGACTGATATCTGGACTTTGAGCATGAAGACGTAACGTTACTTCACAAGATTCAGTATCAAACATCAAATCCTTGTTGTTATATCCAATCTCTCTAATTGTTTTTCTAACTAATTCTTCTTGAGCTTTTTTATCAAAATTTGCTTTGGATGTTACCTCACCTGCAACAGCCACAAAATCTGTTGTAACCATTGTTTCAACTGCTACTCTTGAATCAGGATCTTGTTTGAGAAATTCATCTAAGAACGCATCTGAAATGTTATCACATATCTTATCTGGATGTCCTTCAGTAACTGATTCTGATGTAAATAGAAAATTATTGGTCATAAAACAACACTACTCACTAGAGTTCATTTTCTAGTTTGATAAATAATACATTATTGCCTCTTACGATAACTCTTCCATAATTTGCAATTGTTTTACCATCATGTAGTTCTTCTGCATCTGTCATAATCAAATTCATGTATGAATCAACATTGTCCATTTTTCCTTTATACTCGACTTCATTTTTCAGTCTTACAGTAACTTTCTTCTTAGTACTTTTTTGAAGAGTCGTTAGAGGTCTTTTTGCGCTAGTTGGTTGGGACACTAATTGTTCACTTGTTTTGCAACTTTGTTCTCTAGAATAAAAGCCTTACCTCCTCTTTGAAAATTAAAATTCTTTAAATTTTTTCTTCATTTTCTAACAATTATACAAATGATTTCAACTGGTTTACAAAAATTGGATGAATTTTTGGGAGGTGGAATTCCTGCAGGAGTTATAGTAGATATTTTTGGTGGAAATGGTACTGGAAAAACTCAATTGTTACTCCAATTATCAATTAATTCAATAAATGACGGTGGTAGTGTTTTGTATTTGGACACAACTGGTGGCTTTAGACCCGAGAGAATTCTTGAAATTCAAAACAAATCTAACTTAGACTTTGATATTCTTGAAAAAATTACCGTATCAAGAATAACTAATACATCAGAGCAAATAAAATCAATTAAAACTCTTCAAAAAAATGTTTTTTCTTTAATAATCATTGATAATGTAACTGATTTATTCTCTTATGAATATAAAACAGACGAATCTATTTTTGAAAAAAATACATTATTTTCACGATACATGCATGAGTTATCTAATTTTGCAATAACAAACAAAATTCCTATCATTGTTACTAATATGATTCGAAACATAGATGGAAAAGAAGTTGAAAATATGAAAAGTGCTATTGATCCTTTTACCCATGTTAAAATACACCTTTCTAAAAATTCATCAAAATTTCAAGGAGAAGTTTATTGGGCCCTGAACAAAGAATCTTTTTCCTATACCATTGACAAATTTGGAATATCTGAACATACTGAAGATATTTAACGGTCAATCGTTGAGTTAAGTAATGGCAGGAATTTTTGACTCACTTCCAATTATCACTGTTGTTTTATTTGCACTTGGGTTGGTAGGTGTATTTGTTTATGAAAGATCAAGATCAAATTCAACAGACGAATCAGAATCTTGAATTACTATTTGGAAAGTTTGGTTTTTCAAAACTAACTGAAATTCAGAAAAAAGCATCCCCAATAATTTTACAAAAAAAAGATTGTCTAGTAATTGCTCCAACTGGTTCAGGAAAAACAGAATGTTCTGTAATTCCAATCTTCTCTCTTTTAAAAAATTCCAAGAAAACTGGAAAAATCAAAGTGCTTTACATTACACCATTACGCGCATTAAACCGTGATGTTTTTAGAAGAATTACAAAATATGCTCATAACAATGAATTATCGATTGAAATTAGGCATGGAGATACTACACAAAAAGAAAGAAAAAAAATTACAGAAAATCCTCCCGATATTCTAATTACAACACCTGAAACTCTTGTAATTCTTTTAACACAACTGAAAATGCTTACTGCACTATCTGAATTAGAATGGATTGTAATAGATGAAGTACATGAATTATTGTCTAGTGAAAGGGGTTCCCAACTATCATTAAGTGTTGAAAGATTGGATTTTAATTCAAAATATCCTCTCACGAGAATAGGTCTATCTGCAACAGTAGGGAACTATGAAGAGGCAGGAAAATTTGTTGTAGGCACGAAACGAAAATGTGAGATCATTAGAGATACCTCACTAAGAAAATATGATGTAACCATAAAATTTATTGAAGGAACAATCTCTGATGTTGCAGAGAAAATTATTGAATATGTATTAGAATTAAAGTTGGATTCACCTGTTCTTTTATTTACTAATACTAGGGGGGAAGCAGAATTTTTAGCTTCAATCTTGAAAGAAAAATCTTTAATTCCAATTGAATTGCATCATGGTTCTCTTTCAAAAGAGGTTAGAGAAGAAACAGAGCAAACTCTACGTGAGGGAAAACACGGTATTGTTGTATGTACATCTTCTCTTGAATTGGGATTGGATATTGGCTCAGTTGAGCTAGTCATACATTATGGTTCTCCAAGACAAGTCTCAAAATTTATTCAAAGAATTGGACGTAGTAGACATAACCGTGACGAATCAGCACAGGGATTAATTATTACAAATAATGCTGATGATGAATTTGAAGCAAGAGCTATACTTGATCGTATTAAAGAGGGTTCAATTGAAGAGCAAGAAATTCATGATGCATCTCTTGATGTTCTTGCTCATCATTTAGTTGGATTGGCAATGCAGATTGGAGAACTTTCAGTTCAACAGGCATTTGATATAATAACAAAAGCATATCCATTTCGTAATTTATCGGTAGAAGATCTAGTCCAAGTATTAGATTTACTTGATTCAAATTATCTGATATTTTTTGATAGGACAAAAATGACCTTTTGGAAGAAAGGTCGCGCGTTCAAATATTATTTTGAAAATCTTTCCACAATTCCGGATATTCTTAAATTCAAAGTATTTGATAGTGTTGGAAAAAAAATCATCGGATCACTTGATCAAAGATTTGTAGGTGATTTTGGAGACTCTGGAAATATTTTTGTGCTAAAAGGTTCACAATGGAGAATACTGAATGTTGATGAAAAATCATTCTCAGTAAATGTAGAGCCATTTAGAGGTGGAGGAATAACTGTTCCATATTGGGAAGGAGAGAGTATTCCAATTGATTATAAAACCTCAAGAAAAGTAGGATCTTTTCGAAGTAAAGTCAAAAATGGAACACTTGTATTGACAAATAAAATTATTGAGAAATTAATTTTTAATGAAATTCCTGATGAGAATAATATTGTAATTGAATCAAATAGATCTCATGGATCAGTTGTAATTCATTCGTGTCTTGGCACTAAAATTAATTCTACATTGTCAACATTACTATCTTCAATATTATCTTCTATGTTGGGCTCTGTAGTTGATTCCCGTTCAGATGGTTATAGGATTGTGTTATCATCTAGATCACGCATTTCAGAAAAACTTTTCACCGAAGTTCTAAAAGATGATTATGATTTACATTCAATTGTTAGTGCATCTTTGACTGGAACTCATAATGTTAATTGGAGAACATGGTGTGTTGCAAAAAAATTTGGAATAGTTGGAAGAGGAGCAATATATGAACGAAAATCAGCCCGATTTTTATATGAAAGATATTCTAAAACTCCACTTGTACGAGAAGCTCTTCGTGAATTATTTCATGATAAATATGATCTAAAAAACTGTGATATTATATTAAAAAAAATACGCGAAGATGAAATACATCTTAAATGGTTGGAAGTTGATCATTTTTCAAAATTAGCAGAACCAATTTTAGATCATACTACAAAATATTACTCATCTCCAGCAAATCTTGACAAAGGAATTCTTGATTTGGTAAAAGCTAGACTAGAAAAAACAAAACATCGTCTGATTTGTGCTAGGTGTGGAAAATGGGAGCGTGTATTTCAAACATCTGAAGTTAAAACCTTGATATGTCCTTATTGTAAAGCACGACAAATTACTGCAACTTACTATTCTGATTATGATCTGCCTAAAATTATACAAAAAAAACATCAAGGAAAAAAACTATCTCCTGATGAAAAACACAAATTTGATCGTGCGTGGAAAGTCTCATCTTTAGTGGAAAATTTTGGAAAAACAGCTATTATCGTAATGTCTGGATATGGAGTTGGTGCTGATACTGCAGCAAGAATATTACGTAATATGGTTGATGAAGAACATTTGTTCAGACAAATCTATGAAGCAGAAAGGCAATACGTTGTAACTAGAGGCTTTTGGGATTCTTAATTTTTCTTTGTAATTTTAGAAAATGCCGTTAGAAAAAGTTCTATTCTGCCTTCCAATCCCGCCTTTGCATTGAGTCCTGTTATTGAAACAATTTCCCCTAATTCACATTTATCAATTAATCTTGCTTGATTTCTCCAACCTTTTACCCAAATTTGACCCGTATCATCTTCAACAAACATTTCTGATAATAATATTGATTCTCCAGCTTTTGTTTGAACCTCGCGTCTTTCAGGAACTTTTAATATTATTGCTTCAATACAATAACTTCCATCAACTTTTACATCATTAATCTTTGTTCTAATTTTTGATAAAGATGGAATAGACTCATCATTATCTAATTTCCTAACAAAAGAATTTTCATCTAGTGTGATCGAATTTCCATACACTTTTGATGGCATACATTCTATAACATCACCTTCTACGCAAATACTAGTAGAATTTGAAAAATCAGTTATGTTGTACAAATTTCTCTTACTGTCTACTGCCAAAATCATATTTTTACCATTATCTGATGATGATAATGATAGGACTCGTGCAATTACTGGCTCAGTTTCTTTTCCACCTTCAATTTCAATTATTGTAGCATCATTTCCATGAATTTCCAATCCTTGATTTCCTGATTTTACTCTGACACCAAGTAATCTTACTTTAGCTGACTGTGAAATCATGTTAGGTATTAATGATTCATCCTTACCCCATAACACTACTCGCATTCCATTCCCATCTTTTCCTTTTAGCCTCATTCTCAGTGCTTTTCCGGGTTGTCCTCTAGAATTTGTAAATTCCATTCCACTAATTGCTCCATCAATTATACCCGAAATAACAAGATCTTTTTGACCTTCTTTTAATTCACTAATATCTTTTGTAATTGTATCAATAGTTGGTATCTCACTTTTTGTATCTGCAGTTTCAATGTTTGATCCAGATCCAATATTGATTGTTGGAGATCCATCAAGATCAGATTTTACATAAGCTTTGATTATTTTAATTAAATCTCCAGGTTTTAGATTTTCTACTCCTGGTAAATTTGCTTTTTCATCCCATAATTTCACGCTGGCAGTAGAATTTTCATCATAAACTGTCATTGTTCTAAGATAAAATGGAGAACCATCTTTTCTTGAAAATTGTTTTGCAGGTGAAAGATTCAAAACTCTTGTTTCTAATGATATTTCTTTTGCTCCTGCATACAGATCTTTCAAACCCATTTCTACTTTAAGCGGCTCCGATAATGCAATTCCATAATCAGATGCTATCAAAAACAGTGCCCCTTGATCAGTTAGATATCCCGCACCAATCTTTTCTTTTTTCAGTTTTATTTGCTCTTCGATATCACTTTTAGTTAATTCTGGTTTTTGCTCAAGAAATTTTGCAATAAGATTTTCAAATTCAGACAATTTAATTCTGGTAAACTTGTTCTATTAATAAAAATTTCATTAGGTTATCAATTTGATTTTTTTAAATATTGATCGCTTTCTTCCATTTTTTTAAACTTAAAATTTTAAAATTATCACTTTTCTAAATTACTGCATATTTTATTTGAATTAATTCAAAACTTTTCAAAATTACTCCAATTTACTTCATTAACTAAATTAATAGGAAGATCGCAGTTTTGTTGTGTTCTGCATCAATGTTAAACACCTATCAAAATCATATGGATCTATCCCTGCTGTAGATGATCTTATGCTATCCGTAGAATCTGGACAAGTCTTTGGGTTTTTGGGTCCTAATGGGGCTGGAAAATCAACCACAATAAAACTACTCACTACTCTCATTCCACCATCAAGTGGTTCTCTTTCTATTCTGGGAATAGATGCTATAGCAAATCCTCTTCAAATTCGTCACAAAATAGGAGTTGTTTTACAACAACCAAGTTATGAGCCTACTCTCTCTGTTGAAAAGTCTCTTGATAAGTATGGGATGATGTGGAATGTTCCAAAAACTGAACGCAAGAAAAGAACGAAGCAACTTTTGAAAGATTTTGATCTTCTGGAAATTCGAAAAAAAAGAAATGAAGATCTTTCAATTGGTCAACGAAGAAGAGTGCAAGTTGCACGTGAATTTATGCATGATATGGAATTGTTGTTTTTAGACGAGCCTACTGTCGGTTTGGATCCGAGTGCAAGACGAAAATTATTAGATTATTTAAAAACTAAAGTAAAAACTGGACTGACTATTTTTTATACTACACATATTCTAAGCGAAGCTGAATATCTTTGTGATCAAGTAGCTATTATTGACAAGGGAAAAATTATTACTGTTGATTCTCCTGATGCGTTAAAAAATAGATTTGGAAAAGAAAAAACTATAAAAATTCATTTATTAGAAAAGCAGTCTGAAATTTTATCTCTTTTAACTGGAATTCCAGATTGTAAAATTAATTTTGAGAGCGGAACTAATATCATAATTCATTCAGAGCAATCAGAATTAGTATTATTACAAATATTGAAAATACTTAATGATAATAATATTGAGATTGAAGATTTATCTGCTGTACCAACAAGTCTTGAAGAGATATTTTTAAAAATGATGAAGGAAAATGCATCCGATAATTAGGCTAGTAAATAGAAATCTGACGATTTCTCTTAATCCTGGATTCTTGATTTGGCAAGTTATTTTTCCATTAATCTATATTTTTGTTGCAGGGTTTGCTTATGCACCATTGATCAATCAAGTTCCGTTTGGAACAAAAGATCTTGACTATCCAGCATTTTTGGCATCAGGTATGATTGGATTTAATATTATGAATAGTACTCTTGTTTCTGGTATCATCATTTGGAATGATAGAAAACATGGAATGTTTGAGCAGATAATGTCTGGACCTTTTACTCGTAGTCATTACATTCTTAGTAATATCTGCACTATAGGAATTGTTGGATTAGTTAGTGCAACTCTAATTGCTCTAGTTGGATATCCAGTATTTTTTGAATCTGTAGAATTTTCAATTGTGACCATTCCGATAATCATTTTTGGTGCAATTACTGGTTCTGTATTGTTTGGTTCCTTAGCCTCAATAATTTCTACTAGATTACGTTCAAGTGAGGGATTTAATGTGATCATCAATACTGTTTTTCTTTTCTTTGCTTTTGTTAGTACTGCATTTTATCCTGCAGGTGGCGCCCCTGAACCTCTACGATCTGCCTTTTATCTGAACCCTCTTACTTATCTTGTAGATGTTATTAGAGCTGGAATTTTTGGTAATGTTACTGACTTTGTAATTGTTGAAATGTTAGTTCTTGTGGGGATTGCATCTACGTTATTTGTAATTGCCTCAAAACTTCTTACCAAATTAGATTTTTAATTACTATGATTAATTTTTAAATTTTTCATACAACTCATTAATTTTTTTAATTATGTCTAAATTTTCATATTTTACTAAATCTAGATTTGGAATAACGCAATGACCGCCGATAATACCTGGAAACATTTTTGGTCTATTACCTAAATTTTCATGAATTTCATCTGCAAATTTCCACATTTCATCAAAGTCTATGCCTTCTTTTTCACAAATCATTTTTGTAATCTGAGCATAATTAATTAACCAACCATAATATGTTGTATCGACTAATATTTTTGCAAGTTCTGCAGTTTTAGTTGTTGACATCCATTCTACTTTTTGAAATCTTTTCTCTAGATCTAGTTTTATCTCTGGCTCTATTTGTTTATTATCTGATGAAATAAATTTTGTATATTTTTTGATATCGTCCAAAAATCTCCTATGAACTCCACGAACAGGTGAAAACAATACAGGAATTTCAGATTTTTCCTGGATTTTTTTTGTTGTTCCAGGTCTTACTGTAGAATGAATCAAAACCACCTTCAAACCTTTAATTTTATCAATCCAATTTAATGTGATATCTACGAAATCTGTTAATTCTCCTGGAAGACAAACATGAAGATATTCTGGATTTTGGACTGTAGAATTTTCTGAATAATTTTTACATTTTGATTTATCTAAATCAATTCCAACACAATCATAATTCCTTTCAACAAGTAAATTGAATAATGTCTCTCCAACTTCACCCATTCCTAATATTATATCTGTCATTGTGCCTAATTTCAGGAATAGTATCTATGTTATATTCGTGTTACAATCAATTTTTATTTTTAAAAAGGTAGCCCGGCCCAGACTCGAACTGGGGTCAAAGGCTTCAAAGGCCTCTATGCTTGACCGCTACACTACCGGGCTGCTAAATCGAGCACTTTCATTCCCTTAATGAACTTTTTATTTAATTTGCTTAGAAATAAACCGAAATTATTCTTTTATAACTTTGATTAATTTCTGGATGGGATCTTCCATGTTTCCTACAATTCTTTTTGCTCTTTTTTGATTTAGATTATTTTTTGATTGAAAAACTCTCATAATATAATTAGAAATTTTAATTGGATTTGTTTCCCGTTTTATCAAATATTTCTTTACCAAAAAATCTTCAATTATGTTTGGAACTGCATTGTAGGATATAGTTGGAATTCCCATTAAAGCGGATTCTGCTGTCATTGTTCCGCCAGATCCTATGAAAATATCTGTATTATTTAACAAATGTTTTCCATCAAATGACATTTTTACGATTTTAGCTTTTCTACCAACTAATTTTTGAAGATTTTGGATTTGTTTTGTATATCTTCCTAAAATTACAATATTTTCATTACTGTAATCATTTATGATTTTTTTAATAATTGGAATAATTCTGCTAGATTTTGATGTATATGATGCCTCTTCTTCTTCTACTCTAATCAAAATATTTTTTTGTTTATTATTGTAAAATGGTAATACTGCTTTTTGATTAATCATTCTTTTGATGGTAACAGATGCATCAATTGCTTTGTATGAAATGATGTTCTTTTTATCAATACCATATCTAGAAAATTCCTTTTTTGGAATTGCTGCGGGAATTAATAATTTTTGAATCAATGGTAATGTTAATCTCATTACCGCATTAGCATGAGGCGAATCACAAAATGCGATATGTTTTATTCCTAATCCAAATGAAATTCTTGCTGCTTCAGGTGAGCAAAAACTAATTACTATATCTGGTGAGAATGTCATGATTATTTTTGAAAGTTTCTTCATTCTATCTATACTTGCATTGAGTTTTGTTTTTTTGTCACCGCCACCATGTTTTCCCACAAAAATAAGGTTAAAATCACGTATTTTTGCTAATTTAGAAACTTCTTCATATTCTCTTGAAGTACACAAAAGTTCATGTTTTCTACCTAATTTTTCAATTATTGGTTCAGAAAACAATAATTGCTTTGGCGTTAGAATATCTATCCATATTTTCAAGTATTTTTGATAATTGTAGTTAGTTCAATAAGTTTTTCTTAGTCTATAACTAGATTCTAGTATAATGGGGGGAGCAAAAGTTGTCGTTTATGGTCTTAGTACCGAAGGATATGCTATTGCATCCCAAATGGCGATTAAAGGTGCAGATGTTTACATTATAGACGAATCAACACCTTCAGCAATTTCACTCAAAGCAGAAATTGCGAAAACATATCCTAATGTTTCATCTCTCAAAGAGGATGAGCCATTATTAGCTATGGAACCAATTGATGTAGCAATTTCCAAAGCTCAATACCTTTTCTTTACTCCCAGAATTAGAAAGACAGGACAAGATATCAAAACCGAAATTCATTCTAAATTTAAGGATGCAGTTACATCATTAAAGAAAAACAGCTCAGTTGTTTTCACTCTTCCAACCGGATTTGGAGGTAACAATGAAAACATTTCATTATTAGAACATGTTACAGGTCTTGAGGCTGGAAAACAAATCTCTTACTATTATTACCCATTGGAGGATCTTAATGAACAACCGAAGATTATTGGTACATTTAATGGAAAGGAGGATCTTGTGTTATCCGAATTGCTTAGTGTGAGCAAAAAAGAGAAAAAATTTGTTGCAATTTCTTCATCGGAACATCTTCATGCAATTAACGTGTTATCTAGATTTTCAAGCCTGTGTAGTGTTCTTGAGGTCTGTAAATATGCACAGGATGAAATTACAAAAAATGATCTTGCCTTAGATGATTTTCAAGAAATTTATCTTGATAATATGGTAAGCGGATTATTTGATTTAAAATCTCTGGGCTCATCATTTGAGGGAGCCAATAGTCTCATGTATCTAATTAATGGAAGTGTAAAAGGAATTGATGGCTACATTAAAAGATTAATTGATGAAATTCGTACAACATTAAAGAAAAATGATCTTAAAGCAAGTAGAACAAAAATTGCATTATCGTGGAGTCTTGATCAACATGCAATGCGTGGTGATAAAATTGAGATGCTTCAAAATTTAACATCTAGATTACGAGATTATATCGGTGATGTTGAAGCATATGAGGATCCAAATTTTGATCTATTTCATAGTGATAAAACTACAATCATTGTAGCATGCTCAAAATCTGATTTTGATAATATTGAAAGATCCAAACAAGATTCTGATCTAATAATTGTAAAAGCTAATCCATTATGCGAAACAATTCAATAATAGTATAAATTAGCTAAAATGCTATTTTGGTTGGATTGTCAAAAGAAACTAATTCTGATGAAATTCCGGTCAATATAGTATCTGAAAATGAAATTGATTCTTCATCTGAAGAATATGATTCTCCAGAAACAAATGCTGACGAATTATTGAAACTATTGGATCTGGAAAAACAAAAATCATCTAACTATGAAGAAAAATTGAAATATGTATTAGCAGATTTTCAAAATCTTACTCGAAAAACACAATCTGACATACAAAATGGTGTTAATTCCAAAATTGATGAATTCATATTGGATTTTTTAAAAATTTATGATGATTTTGTGAGAGCCAAAGAAGTTTTCACTCAAAGTAAAATCAATTCTGAAGGTTTAGATTCAATTCTTAAAAATATGGATTCTTTATTAAAAAAATACAATGTAATTCCAATTGATGCATTAGGAGAGATCTTTAATCCAAATTTCCATGAAGCCATATCGATAATCACAGATCCTAGCTTGGATGATAATACAATTACAAAAGAGATCAGGAAAGGATATATTTCTCATGAGAGAGTTATAAGACCTACGTTAGTAGAAATTTCAAAAAAAGGATGATAAAATATGGCTAAAATTATTGGAATTGACCTAGGAACAAGTAATTCGGCTGCTGCTGTTGTAATGGGTGGAAAACCAACAATTATCCCAGCAGCTGAAGGGGCCACTGTAGGTGGAAAAGCGTTTCCATCAGTTGTAGCATTTTCTAAAGATGGCGAACTTCTAGTTGGTGAACCAGCACGAAGACAATCTGTAACAAA
>NZ_AEXL02000100.1 GCF_000242875.2 Candidatus Nitrosopumilus salarius BD31
GAATTAGCTCCATTTGTAGACCCAAATCTAGATCCACAATACTATATTGATAGATACAATAAAGAGATCACATACAAAGAATGGTTTGACAAGACATATCCGGACATTACAATTTATGATGCAGTCGGGGTTGAAGAACCAGTAATTGAAGAACCAGAATTTGGAGAATGTGGTGAAGGAACAGATCTTGTAGATGGAATGTGTGTTATCATAGACAATCCAGATGAAGGAGGAGGTTGTCTCATTGCAACTGCAACATATGGTTCTGAGATGGCTCCGCAAGTACAACTTCTCAGAGAAATTAGAGATAATCAACTAATGAATACGGAATCTGGCATTTCATTTATGACTGGTTTTAACCAATTTTACTATTCATTCTCACCACACATAGCAGATATGGAGAGAGAAAGTCCACTATTCAAAGAAATTGTGAAGATTGGAATCACTCCATTGCTATCATCATTGTCCATAATGTCTCATGCAGAATCAAATTCTGAAGTTGTAGGATATGGTATTGGTGTGATTTTGATGAATATAGGAATGTATGTAGCAGCACCAATGATTGTGATTTTGAAGGCAAGAAAATACATCAAAATTTAGAAAAAATTTTCAGTTATTGTTAATCTCAATTGATCAAATAGGTAGTGAAATTTATTATCTAATTTATTAGATTTATGATAAAATGAATAGTCAGACATTGATTAAAAAAACAATTTTTAGTTTATTATTTGTACTTTGTATTGTATCACTTCAGACCGTATATGCAGAACCAGAGTTTGCTTTCAAATATGGAACTACTGGAACTGGTAACAGTAATCTCAACAATCCTACAGATGTAATTGTAGATAAAAATGGAAAAAATATCTATGTTGTAGATAACAATAATGATAGAATTCTAGTATTAGAAAATGATGGAGATTATGATTTCAAATATGGGACGTTTTGTGATATAGCAGAAATTCAAAATTGTAATGATAATGCAGATGGTGCAAATGTTGATGGTGATGGTCAATTTAACAATCCAATCAGCATTGCAAGGGATGCATTAGGGAAATTTTTTGTTGTAGATTCAGATAACTTTAGAGTTCAAATATTTGATGATGATGGTGAATTTCAATCAAAATTTGGATCATCAAACAGTGCCATTGATGAATATCTAGGTTCAGCCAAAGGAATCACAATCCAAGAATCATCAAATAACATTTTAGTTTCCAATACTGAATCAGATTTAATATCAGTATTTGATTCTACAGGAGATTTTTTGTTTGAATTTGATTCATTTGATGGGAATGATGATTTTTCAAACCCATCAAACATGATAATTGACAATTCAAATGAGATGTTATTTGTTTCAGATAGCGGGAACGATAGAATTGTCATCTTTGAATTAGTTACAGGTACAACCTGCCCTAGTGGAACAGTCAAATCAGTTAGCGGGGTTTGTTATGTAAAAGAATTTGGATCTACAGGAGCCGATGAAGGTGAATTTAATGATCCCACAGGGCTAGCATATGATTCTACTAATGATTTGTTATTTGTTGCTGATTCTGATAACGATAGAATTCAAATTTTTAAGATAATTGATGGTACAACTTGCCCTAGCGGTACTGAAGAAATTGTTGATGGGGTTTGTTATGTCGAGGAGATTGGGTCTACAGGTTCAGGAAATGGCCAGTTCAACACCCCAGTAGGAATTGCATATGATTCTACTAATGATTTGTTATTTGTTGCTGATTCTGATAACGATAGAATTCAGGCGTTTGAACTAAATTCTGAGCCAGCAGTACTCATTCCAAGCAAGCCTGAAAATCTAAAGGCATCACCAATTTCTCCAACTTCAATAATTATTTCGTGGGATAAGCCTGTAATGGCAGAAAGCATTCCATCAATTTCTGGTTATAAAATTGAATACAAAGTTGGATCAGGAGATTATACTGTACTTACTGAAAATACTGCAAGTACTTCATCATCATTTATCCACCAAGGACTTGATTCATCTGAGACTTATTTTTATCGAGTTTATTCAATTAATTCAGAAGGAACAAGTACTTCATCATCAAGCGTGTCAATAAAACCACAACATACAACAACACCTACGGCTTTAACTGCGACAGCAATTTCGCCAAATCAAATAAAGCTTAAATGGTTACCACCATCAGAAACTTTTGGACAGTCAATTAGTGGGTATGAAGTCAAACGGGAAGTGATTCCAGGAGTGTATGATACTGTAGGTAATACAGACAGTAAAACCACATCATTCATTGTTTCAGGTTTAACAACAGACAAGACATATTCATATGCAATTAGTGCAGTTATTGGATTTGGAACTACAGGTGAATCAATTTCAGCATCAGCTACTCCAAAAGAAGACTCAACTGATACATCAGAAGAGCCAATAACATCAAGTTCTGTTCAAATAACAGTTTCTACACCACCAATAAAATTAACTGCATCAGCTGTTTCATCAACTCAAATTAATTTAGCATGGAGTTCTCCAGTAGAAGATGGAAATTCTCCCATTACAGGTTATAAAATTGAAGTAAAAAAAGATGATAATGCATTCACAGAATTAGTTTCAGATTCAAAAAGTACAACAAAAACATATTCACATACTAATCTTATAAAAGATTCAAAGTATACTTACAGAGTTTCAGCAATAAACTCAGCAGGAGTTAGTGAACCATCAAATGAATTTTCTGCTATTCCAAGATCAAATAACGTACAGATTAGCCCAATTGGTAAATTAACAATTGATGAGGGAAAATTATTATCATTTACAGTTAAGCTTATAGATAATTCAGTAAAAGATGCAGTTTTTACTTTGGAAAATAATCCACCAGCAGGTGCTAAAATTATATCAAATACCGGCATGTTTTCATGGACGCCATCTAGTTCAGATGGTGGAAAAACATACACATTTGATATTACTGCAAAAAAAGATGGAATTTCTGATAAACAAACAATTACAATTACGGTAAATGATTCACTAATTTCACAACCAA
>NZ_AEXL02000099.1 GCF_000242875.2 Candidatus Nitrosopumilus salarius BD31
AAGTATCAAAATTCAACTATACTAAAAATCAAAAAATCAAAATTAATAGTTTCGAATTATGATAGAGTTCAAGAGCCAAAAAATGTGAAAAGTGGGGGTTCATCGATAGAATGGGGAATTAAAAAAGCCATAAGAAATTTAAAAAATGCACCAGACATAATTTTTCATAAAGGAGATTTTGGAAAAGAGCCGATGATCATAGTTTTTGGAAAAAATCCAAAAGACATAATGAAAAAAATTTTAAAAATAATGTAAAGAATTAAAGTCAAAACTCATCCTTGAACATAAATACTCATACATTAAATGTGATTTGTGAAAGCAGTAATTCTTGCCGGAGGGTTAGGCACTAGACTTCAACCATATACCACATTTCTTCCAAAACCGATGTTGCCATTAGGTGAAAAACCTATCTTAGAGCACCTAATTGATTGGACAAGAAAAAATGGAGTTAAATCAATAGTTTTGTGTGTAAGTTATCTTAAAAAAACAATTGAGGATTATTTTGAAGACGGGAAAAGATTTGGCGTGAATATAGAATATGCAATTTCAAATAAACCACTAGCTACTGCAGGTCAACTTAAAACTGCTGAAGAATTCATTGACGATACTTTTGTTTGCATGTATGGGGATTCAATTTTTGATTTCAGTCTTAGAAATATGATAAAACAACATTCAGCAAAAAAGGCATTTGTGACAATGAGTTTAAATGAATATAAAACCAATTTGCCATACGGGGTAATTGAAACATCCAAAACAGGGAAGATAACAAGTTGGAATGAAAAGCCAGAAATTAAAGCAAATGTCAACATGGGATGTTATGTTATGGAGCCTGAAGTGTTTAGTTTGATTCCAAAAAACAGACCATATGGAATGGACGATGTAATTAAAAAAGCAATGAACAGAAAAAAACTCATCAATAGCTTCATAACAAAAAAAGGATTCATAGACATAGGCAACAAAGCATCATACAAAAAAGCATATCAGGAATATATTCAAAAACTCGGTAAGATCTGAAAACAAAAATGAGTCAGCCAACCATAAGGGAATTAAGAAAAGAGGATCTCTGGAATGGATTTCTTACTTCATTAGATTCTCTAAGAGAAACCAGCAGTATTGACAAAAATAAAGCAAATACAATTTTCAATAAAATTAATTCAAATCCAGATCACATCATAGCAGTTGCAGAATTAGATGGGAAGATAGTCGGAGCGACAACTCTTCTTATTGAACAAAAATTTATTCACAATGGTGGAATGGTTGGACACATAGAAGATGTGGTTATAGACAAAAAATTCCAAGGTCAAAAAATAGGAGAAAAGATTATCAAATATCTTCTAGAATATGCAAAAAATCGAGGCTGTTACAAGACAATTTTAGATTGTACAGATGATGTAAAACAATTTTATGAGAAAATAGGTTTCAAGAAGGTTGCAAACGAATTAAGATTTGATCATATCTAAAAAAATTCTTTTTTAGGGCGTTTCTTTGTATTCTTGGCCAAGTAGGTACCAATTCCAATCACAACAAATGATAAAGCCATAAACAAAACAGGAATAAACTTGACGGAATCGGAAAGATAGATTTCTTTGATATCATCTATCAAAGTATAGCAGATAGACATTCCTAACAACAAGATTATTCCGCCTGCAATAATCAATCCACCAATTTGTCTTGACCCGTATTTTTTTGACATGATAAATGCAACTGCAGCTAATATGCCAGCTGGGGCAACACCAATTGAGACAAATTGAATTATTTTAGGATCAGCAGAGAAAGAGGTTGCAAAATCAAAATCTTCAGGAACGTTAATCATAAAATTATAAACAGAGATCATTTCACCTGCAAACATTGCAAACAGAGCAACGCTGGTAACTGCAAGCCATTTTTCAATTGCCATGTTTCTGACAGATTTTAGTTGATAAATAAACCATTCAAAAAATCAGCTAATTCCAACAAGGTTTGCTAATTCTTTCCGAGAAGACGCTCCTAGTTTTTCTGCAGCTTGCTCAGGAGATATATCATTTAAGAAAATCCCATAGCCTCGTTCTAACCCAGACCAAGATTTAGTGATTGGATAAATTTCAATATGCCAATGAATTTGCCTGCTATTTTTCTTTTCAGGAGAAAGATGAAAAACAAGATTGTAGGATACGTTTTTGACAGTTTTTGATAGACCTCCCAATGTAGCTCTCAAAATCAGCGACAGATCATTAATTTCTTTTTGCGTGATC